>CAYMSC010000806.1:0-1500 GCA_964392805.1 uncultured Saprospiraceae bacterium | reverse complement strand
CACTAAAGAGGCTGAATAGCACCCATTTTCCTTCTGGTCGTTTATCTGAAAAAAGGACAATTAAAAACCAGAAAATAACAGGTAGTGGCTTTACTATTGTGGAATACTCGGTCTCTCTTAGTAAACTATACTGTAAACACAATAAAAAAGTAATCCCAAATCGAAAGGCGTTATTTTTCCACATAATTTACTTTTCCAGTTTAAACGTCGGATTATAAATTAACCCAATGATATTTCCCCAAGGGTCTTTGACTGTAGCAACCATTAAAGGGCCGCCAACATTTGTAGGCTTTTCATGGATAATTGCCCCCGCAGCCAAAAATCGTTGGTACTCTGCTTCGATGTCTTCTACGCCCCAATAGCTTAGAACAGAATCGGGTTTGTCAGTCGTTGGATTTTCTTCTGGCTGTAATCCTAATTCATATCCTGCAATATTAAAACCGACATAAAATGGTTCCTCAAAATAAGGTGCTGTTTGGAAAACTTGTGTGTACCATTTGGTCGCCGCTTTAATGTCTGCTACTTTATAAATGGTGGTTCTTAAGCCTAACATATTAGGTGCTTTTTTATGAATTATTGATTACCGATAAAAAAGTAATGGGTAAACTTCCCCTTTTTCAAATAAATTCTTCCCTCGTGGTAATTGTAGAAAAGCATCCGCATCTACCAAATTGGCTAAATCTCCCGAGCCATTTCCAGAAACGGGCGTTACTAATATTTGACCCTGCTCATTGTAATTGACTTTGACTTGTAGAAAATAAGTTAAATCAGGTTTGAACGTCGTGTCTTCTGCTAAAATTCCATAAGGCTGATTCGTAGTAGATAAACCTAAACTTGTTTTTAACCAAGTAACAAAATATCGCTGCGTACAAAGAAAGGAAGAAACGGGATTTCCCGGCAAGGCAAATACTAAAGTATCATTCGGGGCTTTACCAAACCAAAACGGTTTCCCTGGCCGTTGTTTTATTTTATGAAATAATTTTTCTACGCCTAAAGCAGCCAAAGCATCTGGCAAAAAATCAAACTTTCCTTTGGAAACGCCGCCACTCAAAATTACCACTTCGTAGTCATTGATAATCTTGGCTAAATCTTTTTTTATAGCTTCCATATCATCATTTAAATGATGTCGGTCTGCTTGGATATTATACTTGGCTAAAGTCGCTCTTAACCGATGTACATTTGACTTTCGGATTTGATGTGGTAAGGGTTTTTCGTCTATTTCAACCAATTCATCTCCTGTGGAAATAATAATAGATTTCGGTAAACGAGCTACTTTCAAATGAGTCTTACCCACTGTAGCTGCTACGCCCACTTCTGCGGGAGAAATTATTGTCCCAATGGGCACTACTAATTCTCCTTTTTTACGGTCTTCTCCCTGCCAATGGATATTCTGTCCTTTTGTCAATTGGTTGACTTGAATGGTCGCTACCCCATTTTCAATCACGACATCTTCGTATCGAATGACCGTATCCACAATATTCGGCATTATCGACCCCGTCA
>CAYMSC010000805.1:0-1500 GCA_964392805.1 uncultured Saprospiraceae bacterium | reverse complement strand
CCCTCTTCATCTTGTATATAAGGTTTCACGATTTCTTTTAAAGCGTCGATTAATTCAGTTTTAGTCATTATTCATTTTTTTAAAAATTAGACAGGCATTTACATCACCAAAACCAAAACTTGCTTTGGCAACTATTTCTACTGCGTTTGTTTCCATTAATTGTTGAGGGATTTTATTGGGATCAATGATTCTAGCAATTTCAGGATGTATATCTTCACAATTGGTATTTGGGAAAATAAATCCATTTTTCAAGCCTAAAATTGCCGCCACACTCTCGATAGAACCTGCCCCACTCAGACAATGTCCTATCATTGATTTTAGGGTATGGATATAAGGGAAATCCTTGCCTTTTCTACCCAAAGCTGTTGCCCAATTTTGTATTTCTACAGGGTCTTTTGCCGTAGCGGTCAAATGACCATTGATTAAATCAATATCTTGCGCTTGGATGCCAGCATTTTTGACCGCTGCTTTAATACAGCGTTGGACCGCCATGCTATTTGGTGCAGTCATCGTGCCGCCAGCTCGTTGACCACCAGAATTGACTGCTCCGCCTAAGATTTCTGCATAAATGGGGGCATTTCGTTCCATCGCACTCTCCAATGTCTCTAGTATCAAAGCACCGCCACCGCTCCCCGGCACAAATCCAGATGCCGTTGCACTCATAGGGCGAGAACCTTTAGTTGGTGTTTCACTATGCTTATAAGTCATGACTCTCATGGCATCAAAACCACCCCAAATATACGGCCCATGTTCGCTACTACTTCCTGCTATCATTCGCTTGGCTTTGCCTGCTTGGATGCGCTCAAATGCCAAAAGTATAGCTTCTGTGCCTGTAGCACAGGCAGAAGAATTGGTCGTTACCTGATTGCCCAAGCCAATGATACCTGCCAAATAAGCACTTACCCCACTCGACATAATTTGCGCAACGGTATTGCTACCGAGGCGTTTAACCTTTCCTTCATCCAATTTATAAGTTGCTTCTCGCAGTTTTTCAACTCCTGAAAGCCCTGTTCCAAAAATACAACCACTCTCCCAATGGGGTGCTTCTTCGGCAAAGGACAATCCTGCATCCTGCCAAGCATCTATGCCTGCCATGCAAGCATATAAAATACCTGAGCTCGAAAAGTTTCTTAATTGTAAGGGTGATAAATATTTTAATTTTAATTCGTCTGACACATCGGGAATGCCACCAATACAACAAGAAAACTTCATAGCCTTCAACGATTCAAAGTATTGAATCCCTGATTTTCCTGCTTTAATGGCTGCTTCAAAATCGGGCAAACCTACACCATTGGGGGCGGCTACTCCAAGTCCAGTAATCACAACTCTTTTATTCATTTTTTTTGTTTAACTCAACTGGTAGTAAAACCTTTAGGTTTTCCCGTACCCGACCTTTAGGGCGGTCTGGACAAATTAATCAGGCCTAAAGGCCTTTGACGGGAAAGCCTGAAGGGTTTACTACCAGTTTGGCTATGTCCACAACTAAATACATTATTTAGT
>CAYMSC010000804.1:0-1514 GCA_964392805.1 uncultured Saprospiraceae bacterium | reverse complement strand
TAAGTTTACAACCAGTTAATATACTTGAAAAATTGAGAAATGAATAAAATTTTAATCATTGGAGCAGGTCGGTCTTCTACGGCATTAATAGAATATATATGCAAAGAGGCCGTAGTTAATAATTGGTTCGTTACTGTCGCAGACACCAATTTGGAATTGGCCAAATTAAAAGTTAAGAACTATCCTAATGCTAGAGCGATTTGGCTTGATGTCACAAAAAATAATGATAGAAAAGACCACTTGGCTCGAACCGATGCCGTTGTCTCTTTATTGCCTGCGCATTTGCACTTGGAAATAGCTCATGATTGTATTAAGTTACAAAAACCTTTTATTACCTCCTCCTATGTTTCCAGAGAATTGTATCGTTTAGGAGATGAAGCTAGAGATAGAGAATTGGTTTATACAGGAGAAAGAGGCTTAGATCCAGGCTTGGAACATATTGCGGCAAAAAAACGCCTAGACGATATTATAGCTATGGGCGGAAAAGTCACTAATTTTCGGTCATATGGCGGGGGCTTAGTTGCTCCTGAACACTTAAAAGGCAATCCTTGGAATTTTAAATTCACATGGAATCCAAGAAATCTCGTTTTAATGGGACAAGGAACTGCTCAATATTTGGAAAAGGGCAAGAAAAAACATATTCCTTATCATCAACTTTTCCAGCGATACAAGCAAGTAAATATTGAAAACGTAGGTGAATTTGAAGCCTATGCTAATCGAGATTCCCTTTTACATAAAAAGGTCTTTGGTCTAAATGATATACCCAATATTTACCGAGCGACATTAAGGCCACAGGGGTTTTGTGATGGTTGGAATGCTTTGGTTCAAATTGGTTTAACGGACGGCTCCTACCCTATTCTTGATTCTGAAAAGATGACCTTCCACAGTTGGATGGAAGCCTATTTAGATAATGAAACAGGGGGATCTGTAAAAGAACGAATAGCCAATAAATTGAGTACTTCTCCTTTTTCAAAAATTATCAAACAATTAGAATGGCTAGGTTTATTTAGTAAAAGAAGAATTAAGTTTACGAGAGCCACACCTGCCCTGTTATTAGAAACAGTTTTATTAGATAAATGGACTTTGGGTGCCAAAGAAAGAGATATGATTCTCATGCAACATGAATATGATTATGTGTTGGAAGGAGAACGTAAAACATTGGTATCTACAATGGAATTAAAAGGTAAAGATGGAACAAATACTGCCTTAGCAAAAGTAGTCGGTTTACCAATGGCTTTTTTACTTAAAAAAGTAATGACTGGTGAAATTAAAGATATGGGAATGGATGTGCCTATGCAGAAAAAAGTCTACGAGCCATTACTAAAAGAAATGGAAGAACATGGAATTATCTTTAAGGACAAGCACATTTAGTTCGACTTTAGGCATTTATTATGAAGGACTAGCCCCCTTACTACTGGACAAAAGAGGTCAGACCGAAAAATTACATTTTTCTGTCAGAAGTCAGACTTTAAAAATGCAAGCACCTGACAATCAGAATTTTAAACCTATCATGT
>CAYMSC010000803.1:0-1572 GCA_964392805.1 uncultured Saprospiraceae bacterium | reverse complement strand
TGAAACGTTGCTAATAATCCAAAAGTTTTATAGAATAAAAGGTAAGTACGCAATGCTGGTCTGGAGACCGACGTATATTCCTACCAACTCTGGAGTTTTGATAAATTGATGGTCGTTTTTATTGGCAGCAATCCATTGATTTTAAATTGATTAAAACAACTGCCAACTCAGGCTGACCGTTAATACGTTTTTCGTAAACGCCAAATTTATTTGGCAGTTTCTAATTGCTGATAATCAAACTATTATATAGAGCCAGCCAAAACCTGTTCCGCATTTTAATCGGAATAAATTTGGCGGCTACATTGTATTTACGGTTAGCCTGAACTGTCAACTGATTACTGCCGATTGCCAACTGCCTTAGGAATCTTAGTTAGTATTATCCAACTCATCTATTTTTTTATCAATTTTATCTGCAATTTTTTCTTTCAATTCTTTAGTTTTCTCTATTTTCTTTTCTAATTCTTGTTTCTGTTCTTCGCTATCCACCTTTTTTAAGGTTTCATTGTCTTTTTTAATTCTTTCTTCCACGTCTGCAAGCAATTTTTTTCTTTTCTCGATACTTTCCGCTTCTTCTGCTTTATCAAAAATTAGATTTTCGGGCGTATTTTCTTCAAGTACTTCTTTGTTGCTAGTGCTATATTTTTTTGGAATAAATACCGTGTCACCGACTTGTTTTTGATTCATAAAATTAGGAGAGACGATTTCTATACCAGCTTTGTGAAGCGAATCAATTACATGTCCTGTTAGTCTGGACCTTGCCGAGATGATAGACTTTACGTTTTCTAATAAGCCATGTATTTTATAAACAATAGAAAAATCTCCAAGAGAAATAATATGGACAAAAGGCTCAGTCAATCCACTATTTTTGGCAGCCTCTAAAAGTGCTTCTTCAATTTTTAAGCGATTCACATCATAGCCTAAAGAACATTCTACACTGATAATTGTCCCTGATTGTCTAGTCACCTTTACCGAATTTGTAGCCAAAGTCATATTGGGCAAGGTCGTAAGGTCTCTATCAATCGTTTGGATTTCGGTATGAAAAAGCCCCAATTCTGTAACCCTTCCAAAAATGCTTTCGACTTCAATAAAATCTCCTGGTTTAAAATTTCTTCTCATCTTGAGGGCGATTCCAGCCAAAGCATTACCTATAAAGGTCGTCGAACTCAAACCTAATACTGCGGATAAAACAATACCTATCAAACTAGTGATTTGTCCTTTCTGCTCAGGATCCATAGGTAAGGCAAGAATAACACTGATTATTCCAATGAAAGCTATTAAAAATAATATGATTGACCTAATCAGTGCCTTGTCTGTTTGACCTTTAGCCTGTCTGTCTAATAATTTTTGAGCACCGATATAAAGTCCGTAGAAAATTAATGCCGTTAGCACTGTTGAGAACCAATTGGAGAAGATTTGCTTTAAAATTTCCATAACTGATTTTAAAGGCAGTAGGGGACGCAAGAAAAATAACTTGGGCTTATAGAAAATGTAAAATTATTTTTGCTCCACTACTATATACTCTGTTAAGTAACGGCAAAACAATAACTTGAACATCTAGGACGGCTTCTTTTG
>CAYMSC010000802.1:0-1574 GCA_964392805.1 uncultured Saprospiraceae bacterium | reverse complement strand
AAATTTCTTTTAGATACCATTTGTTTTTGTATAATAATCCTCTGACATTTTCAAAAAGAAAAATTTCTGGTTGGACTCGTTCAATAGCAGATAAGAATATGGGAAAGCCATCTCTTGAATCTTTCAAACCCATTTGTTTGCCTCCTACACTAAATGGTTGACACGGCGGGCCTCCGATAACGATTTCTGCTTTAGGATATTCAGTTTCTACTGTTAATTCTTGTGTGAAGCAATCTCCTAACAAATTATTACGATAAGTTTCCGCAGCATCTTTTAATTTTTCGTAACCAATAGTTTTAAATCCCATAGCTTCAAAACCAAGAGATAAACCACCGCACCCTGCAAATAAATCAATGACTGTTTTGTTTAACTTATCATCTATATGAGGAGTAAGTTGTGTATTTATTTTCTCGATATAATTCATTTGGTAAAGGTAAGGGATTTGTCGGAAATTTCTAAAATTAATAAATGCTATAGCTCAACATTCTATTTTGTGGAATTTTACTAATATTTAACTTGTTAATTTCTTCAAGCACCAATAATTATTAAACTCAATCGTTACCTAAATCACAAAAAGCGTCGTAAGAGTAAAGCAAAGCATCTAAAATTGTTTGCAGTTACTTAATTAGAAAAAATAATAATCATGAAAATAGCAGCCATCGTCCCTTTTTTATTAGTAGGTAGTTTGATATTTTTTAATTCGTGTAAAATCACTCAAAAAGCCGTGACGCAGAAAGTATTGACGCAGGAAGAAATTCAAGCTTTACCCATAGTGTTAACCTATAAAAGAACGGGTTGTAGAGGTCGATGTCCTGCTTTTAATTTTACGGTTTATGAAGACGGTTGGGCAGTGTTCAACGGTAAAAGATACACCAAATATGAGGGAGAAGCGACAACGCAACTGACCAAAGAAGAGTTTGCACAATTAAAAGCAAATTGTCAAAAGGCAGATTTGTGGAGTCACCGACCTGCCTATGGCATGAATGTCATGGATATTCCAACCACAACGATTCATTTTTATGAAAAAGATAGAGATAAAAAAATTTCTTGGCGGATGCGTGCTCCCGAAGCATTACCTACGCTAAGCAATGAAATTTCCCAATTATTATACGATAGGGGCTGGTTAGAACCATTGGAACAGGATAAGGCAATTAGGATGCCAGCAGGGGCTATTCACAATGAGCTAATCGTGCAATTCAATGAAAAAGTAAATCTGGAAAAATGGCTTACTCAATACCAACGTTTTGATTTGGTAACCAAAAAATCTTTATCTACTTTGACACCATTATATTTGTTCAGTTTTGATACAGGGAAAATGAGTCCAGACAAGATGCTGGAAATGATACGGAGAGATAAACAAGTAACTTCTGTGGAATTTAATAAGCGGTTGGAGACGAAGAGTAGGTAGCCCCGTCAGCAGTTAAGGGTAGTTTGACAAAACTAATTAATAACTGATGTTACGCACAAGCACCAAAGGTGCGACATATATTAACATGGGGCGCAAGCCCTATGGAATAGGAATGCGGAAAAAATGCTAGCTCTGAAGGAGCGACCTAAAAACATCGCAGGATTTA
>CAYMSC010000801.1:0-1583 GCA_964392805.1 uncultured Saprospiraceae bacterium | reverse complement strand
CTTTCGCAGGCATCTTGGATGCCGTTTACAATAGAATCACACCAGACGTAGTTACCGATTTCGAGGGGTGCGGGCTTACATAGTAATTCTAAATCACCTATACCCGCTGCTTTGCCATAACTTGGGAAATCATCATAAAGTCTTAGGCTTTGAGTCTTTTGTCCTGTACTATTGTCCAACCAAATTACTCCGCCTACATCAAATCCATCAGGGTTTGTACTACCTGTTATCAATTCATTCCCAGCTAAATCGAAAACAAATCCTCCTAATGCTGTTTCAGTATGCCCAAAACTTGGTCTATAACTTTCTCCCGAGAAAAACTCTTCCGCCCCCGTTATGATTTGCTCTAATTGATAAGTATTTCCATCGTAGGTTGCTTTTAGAATATCTCCCTGTGAAATATATCTATGAATTTCAGTACTCCCTAAAATAGTTGAATGATTTCCGTCACCTGCCTGCAATGCTGATCGGTCTGCAAAACCTAATATCATATTTCCTGAATTGTCGAACTCTATATCTGTCAATAAGGGTGTAGGCCAGTTCCTAAAAAATGGATAATTTGAACCAGGTTCTCGGTTAGTTGGATCGTAAAACTCATCTACCCATGGCTTCCAAGAGTTATCATAGTCGATAGGAACTGATGCAGATGTATATGGACTTGCTCTCGGATAATCTAAAGGTTCATTCAACACCTGTGTCCAAACAGCGTTTGCTATATCATACTCATAAATAATTACGGCCAAATTTGTATTATCGGCAAGATTTGACTCATTTTCTCCAGAGCATACTCCGCCCAAAAACAATTTTTCTCTACGGTATTTTAATCCCCAAGGTCTAAACTCCCCATTAGTACAAGAAGTACTCGGATAATCAACAGGCATTTCTATACCAATTGTGGCGGAACCATCTAAGGGTAATTGATAAATTTGCTTGTCGTTTAAGTTGACCGCATAAAGGATTTCATTGACAGGGTCTATATCAATATCTCCAATTCCTGCTTTTCCTACCAAATCAAAGGCTAAGGAGTCATAAGATTCTACAGGGGTAGTAGGTAAACCTCTTGATATATTATTAGGAATAGTACCTACATTTGGAATTGTAAAAGTCGTGGTACTCATAGCACCCGTATTCGTATTAGCTCCATTATAGATGTAGATAGCACCCAAACCATTAGGACCAAGTCCTGAATGCCTTTTTACTACTGATGACATGTATAACTCATCCTTCCGATTATTGTAAGCGACTCCCCAGATAGAACCAACTTCTTCCATTGTTATGATAGCCATCTCATTAGTTGTATTCGAACTGAAACGGACAATCGCATCATCGTCGGCGAAATCAGAACCTATTGGCAATGGATCTCCTGAGATCCAACAAGGAGCTACTACAGAAGGTATTGCTTGACAATAGTCTTCAGCATTACTTACTGAAAAATTCGCACAAGCTGGCGAAGTCAAAAACTGCACATCCGTCCCATTATCACTTCCGACATGAGTCGGTGTTGCCCAACAAGCAATACTTTCTGGTAAAATATGCTCTACCCGATACGCATCTCCATCCGTCAATCCACAGACTTGCCAATC
>CAYMSC010000800.1:0-1593 GCA_964392805.1 uncultured Saprospiraceae bacterium | reverse complement strand
AGAGGTCAGAGGTCAGGCTTTAAAAATGCAAGCAACTGACAATCAGAATTTTAAACCTATATTGTCTGACTTCTGACAGTCAATGAAATTGACGGTCTGACTTCTGACTTCTAAAATGCCCAGTAGTGTACAATGATGTTTAAAATTGTAGATAATGTGTTAATGGTGAGTATTTTAAACAGCCTTGTCCTTATTTTTAATACGATACAAAGGAATACTATATTTTGTGTTATCGCAAAAAAATAATATGTAAAATAGTTTTATGTCTAGTATTGAGCAATTTAACAATCACCCCTCAATATTATTTAAAATAGCCGTATGAATTTGCTCCATATAGATATGAGGAATATCATGTCCCATACCGTCAATAAATAATTTTTTAGCATGAGGGATGAGTGGGGCATATTTTTCACAATGCTCGAAGTGGACTAAAGGGTCTGCTTTTCCATGAATGATGAGCGTTGGCATTTTGATATTGCCTAATTCTTCTAATCTTGAACCTGATACCGCAATTGCAGCGGTATGTTGGTCGCCTACATTTGGATTTGTTCCTTTCCTTTTGCGCAATTCATATAAGGTTCTTTGCACGCCTACTTTAATAGGATGACTGTACGGACCATTTCCTTGTAGTAACTGTTGGATACCAACGGTAAATTTCATAGCCCCTGCTTCACTTGGAGGCATCAAATACCTTAGTGTTAAACGTAAAAAATCTCGAATACCTGCGCCATCTAAAGTGGGCATTTCTGGGTCATTCATATAGCCAGAAGACATAATCGAGGTCAACGTTTCGGCACGGTCACTATGACTTAGCGCTACTCGTTGGGCAATCATTCCGCCCATAGACGCACCGATAATATGTGCTTTTTCGACCCCTGCTGCATCCAAGACCGCCATGCCATCTTTTGCCATATCTTCCAAAGAGTAAGGATTGTTTTCCTCCCAGTCTTTCATCCAATCAGACTCCCCCAAACCTCTATTATCATACCTAATGACTTGGTAGCCTGCATCTATTAATGGCTGGGTAAAATTTGGTCCCCAGACAATGGCAGAAGAACTATGTCCCATGATTAGCAGGATAGTTCCTTTGATAGAGTCGGTGGGTGTCATTTTTTCATACCAAATTTTTACCGCTCCATTTTTAGCAAAGCCCGTTTCTCCTGTAATCAATTCTGGCAATTCGTCCGAGGCTAAAACTTCCGCTACAATTTCATCTGTTTCCGCAGGTAATTGAATACCCGTATTGAGGAAAATAAAATAACCTGCTACACAAATAGCGATAAGCATTAATAGACCGATTAATATTTTTTTTAACATAATTATGGTTTTAGATAGCACTGACTTTATGAAATTATCAACTGCTTATATTCCCCCTGGCCTTTTTCTGTTAAATAAGGAAAAATGAAAGCTCCGACTAATTTATTAAAATATTCAATCTTTTCTGCATCGTCGCCTTGATATAAAATTTCTGCATGAGATAACCAGAAATTATTCAGTATCATAAATTGCTCGATTACTTGCTTAAATTGTCCTTCGTAAGCTTCAGGTTTTAATAAACCTATTTGTTGGAGTTGACCAAACAGCCCTATCATT
>CAYMSC010000799.1:0-1595 GCA_964392805.1 uncultured Saprospiraceae bacterium | reverse complement strand
TACCTTGCTCGCATTAAAAATGTCTATTCTAATAGGTTGTTGTCTACAACGGAATATTCCCATGCTTCTTCTTCGGCAAACTCACCGCCTTATTTTCTAACATAGCAAAAGCCTTAATCAACTTCCGTCGCGTATTTTTAGGATAGATAACCTCATCAATAAAACCACGTTGAGCAGCTCGATATGGATTGGCAAATTTAGCTGCATATTCTGCTTCTTTTTCTGCCAATTTAGCAGCAGGGTCCTCTGCGGCTTTGATTTCTTTTCTAAAAATAATTTCACTAGCTCCCTTTGCGCCCATCACCGCAATTTCTGCCGAAGGCCAAGAGAAATTCATATCTGCGCCGATGTGTTTGGAGTTCATTACATCATAAGCGCCACCATAAGCTTTTCTTGTAATTACAGAAATTCTAGGCACTGTTGCTTCACTTAAAGCGTACAATAATTTGGCCCCGTTGGTAATAATGCCATTCCACTCTTGGTCGGTGCCAGGCAAAAATCCAGGGACATCCACTAAGACGAGTAAAGGAATATTAAAACAATCGCAAAAACGCGTAAAACGTGCTGCCTTTCTGGAACTATTCACATCTAAAACACCCGCTAAATACATCGGTTGATTCGCTACAATGCCAATACTCCTTCCTGCAATTCTAGCAAAACCAACCACAATATTTTCAGCATAGTCCTTATGGATTTCAAAGAAAGTTTCTTGGTCTATAATGCCATTAATAACATCTCGGATGTCATAAGGTTGATTGGCATTTTCTGGTACTATTGTTTCTAATACTTCTCGAACTTCATCGCCGACTTCATAAGGTAATTTAGCGGGCTGGTCTTCACAATTTTGCGGCATATAACTAATCAATTGCTTGATTTGGTTCAAACAATCAATATCATTCACCGCCGTTAAATGCGTAACTCCTGATTTGGTGGAATGCGCACTTGCGCCACCCAATTCTTCGGATGTTACTTCTTCATTCGTTACGGTTTTGACAACGTTAGGACCCGTGACAAACATGTAACTAGAGTTTTCTACCATAATGGTAAAATCCGTCATTGCAGGCGAATAAACCGCACCACCAGCACAAGGACCCATAATTGCGGAAATCTGCGGAACGACACCCGAAGAAGTGACATTGCGATAAAAAATATCTGCATAACCACCCAATGACCGAACTCCTTCTTGAATTCTTGCCCCACCGCTATCATTTAAGCCAATCACAGGTGCGCCAACTTTGACTGCTAAGTCCATGATTTTACAAATTTTCTCCGCATGCGTTTCCGACAAAGCACCACCAAAGACCGTAAAATCTTGGGCAAAAACATAAACTAATCGGCCATTAACCGTCCCATACCCCGTAACGACACCATCTCCATAATATAATTCTTTTTCCATCCCAAAATCAGTCGTTCGGTGGGTGACCAATACGCCAATTTCTTCAAAAGAGCCTTCATCTAATAGGAAATGTACTCGCTCTCTAGCGGTTAACTTTCCTTTTTTATGTTGTTTGTCAATTCGGACTTGACCGCCCCCTAAATGGGCTTCTGTTATTTTTTTATCTAAGATTTCTTTTTTTGCAGACATGATTGATAGT
>CAYMSC010000798.1:0-1605 GCA_964392805.1 uncultured Saprospiraceae bacterium | reverse complement strand
CAATCAATTGCTTTTCCTCTGATGATGTAAAGATGGACATATTAAGATAATTATTATAACGACTTGAAGTGAAATGGGTAGCGGAAGTAGTGAAATAGTATTTTTAAATATTTAAATAAATTTTCTATTTGAAATTTTAAAAAAGGCCAAAAAAAATGGCGTTCCTCGAAAAGAAGAACGCCATTTTAAGGAATGCGATAAAAATATCTTTTAGAAATTTTTATCCTTCCACAAACAAAGCCGAAATCGACCGGTGTTCATGCGTATTTCTAATAGCTTTAGAGAATAATTTAGCCGTAGATAAAACTTTAATTTTTTTAGAACTCCCTTTTAGCGGAATCGTATCACAAACAATTAACTCTTTTAACTTTGACTTTTCAATATTCTTGTAAGCATCTCCAGACAATACAGGATGTGTACATAAAGCACGAACACTCTTTGCACCTTTATCTATAATAATATCAGCAGCTCGGCAAAGAGTCCCAGCAGTATCAACGATGTCATCGACCAAAATTACATCCGCTCCCTCAACATCTCCAATAACCGTCATACCAGCCACCTCATTTGCTCTCTTTCGGTATTTATCACAAATAACTAAAGGTCTAGTAAAATATTTGGCATAAGCTCTTGCTCTTTTAACCCCACCAACATCAGGAGAGGCAAAAGTAACATTATTCAAATTCTGTGTTTCTAAGTACGGCATATAAATCGCTTCACTCTTTAAGTGATCAACAGGAATATCGAAAAATCCTTGAATTTGGTCTGCATGAAAATCCATCGTCATCACTCTATTTGCCCCTGCAGTCTCTAGCAAGTTAGCTATTAATTTAGCCGAAATCGGCACTCTCGGCTTGTCTTTTCTATCTTGCCGAGCATAGCCAAAAAATGGTATAACAACGGTGATATAATCTGCAGAAGCTCGTTTTGCAGCATCAATCATCAGAAATAGTTCCAGCATATTATCAGCTGGTGCGAAAGTAGATTGGATTAAAAAAACATAGCAGCCTCTAACCGATTCTTGGATGACAGGCTGCATCTCTCCATCTTTAAATTTTTGTAGGACATATTTCCCTAGTGGATGTCCATAAAAATCAGCTATGTCTTCTGCTAAATAAGTAGTTTTTTCTCCAGCAAATATTTTTACCTCAACCATGCGTTTTTGGTTATAGATTATGAATTGAACATTAATTTATTTAATGAAACAAAAATAAATTATGCTCCATATGTTTTTATCTCTCCGCAAAGTTAAGCAATTACCCTAGGCTCTTCTAGTCCAAAAGAAACTACCGTTTGAATATTCTATAAAAAATAAGGTAAATATCTTTTAGGAATAAAAAAAATAATATACATAAATAGTTAAAAATCTGATTATCAATTTTTTATAAAAAGCGATACAAAATCGAATGCTAACATTTAACAATAAAAAAAATATGAAAATTTAGCTTAAATCGTCCTCCTAAATCACATTTGCCGAATAATCCTAGGAATTTGTCGAAGGAATTCTTTTAGAATTCATAAATAAGCCTATCTTTAGTTCTAAGAATGAGAGCAATGCTCGCCCGACAAAAAAAGAGCGACTAGATATATCAATCTATCACCTCTTAA
>CAYMSC010000797.1:0-1626 GCA_964392805.1 uncultured Saprospiraceae bacterium | reverse complement strand
AGAACCAAAATAAGCTCGTCCAGATGACCAACTTATTATTTCGTCGTTACTTAGCTGTTTTAATGTTTTTTTTGACAAAATTTATAGAATGAATTTTTTATCACCTAAAAATTGATTTCACGCCATTGTCCAATTGGAAAAACGCCTTTACTTGTTCATCGGTAAAAGCTATATTATAAATAGACACTTCATCCATCGCCCCAATAAAATTTAGTCCTAGATAAATATTTGAATTAGCTTCTTCCCAAGTAAAGCTATCTGCTATACCCTCAATTGATCCCATTTTTTCACCATCTAAATAAAGGCTAGAAATACTTTGTGGTGTACCTAAGGCTTGATAGGTAATCAAGACATGAGTCCATTTTTCACTAGAAAAGGGAAGTTCCTTTACACGTACAAAACGTTTTTCCATTATGGTGTCTTTAGGAGTAGCCAAGGTATCTTTAGTCCAAACAGCTTTATCTCCAAATACCCCTAATCTAAAATCTCTAGGGTTTTCTTTGGTGAAGTCGACCCAAATAGATGCATCATCGTAATTGACATCTGTAATTTGAATAGGGTCTGTAAAACCAGGAGCTAAATCATTGACAGGGTCTACTTTTAACCAAAATGAAAGCGTTCCTGTCCAATTGGTCTCCGCACCTGGAACATTGCCTTTACTTTTATAAAAAATAACTTTTTTATTCGTTTTTTTTCCAAATTTTAAATGACCTGCACCTGATTGTCCCGGTTGTCCAATCTGATGGTCCAAATTAGTCATGCCCCCAGTTGCTTTAGCTACTTCTTTTCTGGAATTGGCTGTCCACATATTTTTATCTCCTTTGGCAAAATTGGCCGAAGGCCCTAAATCAAATGAACTATAAAAGGTTAGGGAATTCTTGAAGGTTTCTAAAGAATTAGGATTCGGCTTTTCTTTAGTGGCTGTCTTTGCTGCGGATGACGAAGGTTGAGTAGAATTATCTGATTGGCAAGCTATTAGGCTCATTAATAAAACAGCAATCAATAGGAAGTTGATATTTTTCATTTTTACGGATGTTTTTTACAATCTATTTTATAATATGTTCGCCAATTTTGAATGGTGGATTTCGTTGAGTATAACGAGATCCCGATTATCCATCGAAAAATGATGAATATCGTCAAAAATAATATTTATAAATAATTTAAATTTAAATTATTTATAAATATTATTTTTGACATGGTATCGTAGATTCAATCCCGATAATTTCAATCGGGGCAAAATTCAAAATTAGCGATGACATTGATTTTAGAGTTTTAATTAAAAATTGATGAAAACTGATGGCTACTAATCTATTGGAAAAAAAATACTCCCAACGGATGGATTTTTCCAACGAATGGGCATAATTGAGATTTGTCTCCAAGTCCCGCTAGGGACTAAACATGGGTAAGAATAAATGATGCAGTGAATTCATTCTAATCGTGCCGTAGGTACGCAACATAGGTTTCAAAATCATATTGCGTACCTACTGCACGATAAAACGCCATCAATATCCCTTTTTTCTTTCTACTCAACGGTACTATTTAAGGGAGACAAATCCCAATTACGCCCCAATGGATTATAAAATAACACAATATTAGTTTTTTAGTTTTTTATCGGGTTGTCTATTA
>CAYMSC010000796.1:0-1642 GCA_964392805.1 uncultured Saprospiraceae bacterium | reverse complement strand
CTCGTCCAGATGACCAACTTATTATTTCGTCGTTACTTACCGAGTTATAGTTTTGAAATTTTAAATTTCCTTAAATGATTGTTTATACAAATACGATACAAGCCTCAGATTGCGATGTTTACCAGCATATGAATACGCTAAAGTATATGGAAAAATTCTACGAGGCGGCGGATGAATATTTGATTAAATATGAGATAACGGACCCAATTTTAGCAGCACAAGGTATCGGCTGTGCTTATCTTGAGTTTAACACTAAATTTATCAAGGAAGTATTTGCTGGAACTGAAATAGTTATAGATGCAGCTATTCAAGAACATGGCTCAAAAGTAGTAACCATTCTATTGAAAATGATGGATAATGCCAACCAACAACTATTGTCAGAAGCAGTATTAAAATTCCTATTTTTTGATTTGTCCACTCGAAAATCAATGAAGCTACAAGATGAAAAACTACAAAGAATGGATTTGGATTGGCTGAAAATTAACTAGAGGATACGGACCTGTCACTTGATATCTGACACCACTTACTTCTTCTTGTGCTTCGTAGGTGCCACATCAAAATGAAAGCCTTCTTCCTCGTATAATCGTTGGTATCTATCTTCATCAAATTTGAATAATTTAGCGGGTCTATGCGCCACACCCTCTTGCAATTCATCCAAATCAATAAGAAGGTTCATCGAAAGGATTTTCTTTCTGAAATTTCGTTTATCTAACTTTTCTTCTAAAATAGCTTCGTAAAGGTGTTGTAATTGGGTAAGCGTAAATTTGGGAGGTAAAAGCGCAAAACCAATTGGTTGTCTTTTTATATTGAGTTTTAGTCGATTGAAACAAGCAGCAAAAATTTCATCATGGTCAAATGGTAAATCTTTAACGTCAGAAATAGAAAACCACGCTGCTTCTTGGGCAATAGATGATACGTGTAAACGATAATCGGATATTTTTATTAAAGAATAATAACCGACTGTAATGACTCTTCCAAATGGATGTCGCTCAACAGAACCAAACGTGTGAACTTGCTCTAAGTGAACGTTTTTAACACCCGTTAATTCTGCGAGTACTCTTTCTGCTGCAGTATCTAAATTTTCATCTTGATAAACAAAATTGCCTGGTAATGCCCATTGATTTTTAAAAGGAATTTCCCCTCGTTTAATCAGCAGCACTTTTAAATCTGCTTCATCAAAACCAAATATAATATTATCAACAGTAAATGCGCTTTTGAAAAAATTATCAAAAGCCTTATTTTTTTTGTTTTCCACTTTCGCTATATTGCTTTTAATCTCCATAGTGAGCGAAAATTAGCAAATATTCGCTGGTTTTCAAAGTAATTGACAGGTAATTAGTGTATTTTTTACACTTTGTTGATAAAGTAAGTATTTACAAAGGACTTAGTAATAAAAAAATCTCCATTAAACCATCGATTATTTCTGGTAAACGTACAGAATGGCTTAACCTATAATCCACAACTCATCGCATTGGAGATAAATTGCATATTGGGGATAGCTAATAGCTATTAGATGGTCAGATAAATAAGTGATAATTATCCGTTGGGAGTACTTTTTTGCCCAACGGATTAGCTTCCTAACGGATTCCTACATACATCATTAAAATAAATAATATCAATTTTCAATCTGACGCCCTAATAA
>CAYMSC010000795.1:0-1647 GCA_964392805.1 uncultured Saprospiraceae bacterium | reverse complement strand
TTGACTTCGATTGGTTGTGAAGGATATTTTTAACTACTGAACTTTTAACTAAAAATGCAAATATGCCTTTACATTCATCAAAATTCTTTAAGATTTTTATAGATATATATTCTCCTATATCAAAATTTCCTTTTCCCGTAATAGCATCAATTCCTTTGTGACTCTTAAAATTGGATTTTTTAGGTAAATTATTAGAGTTCAGCGTGCTTAATTCTGAATTGGTAACCCAAGGTGGATTACCAATAACTAATGTATTTAAATCCTTATTCTTTTTTGCCAATTTATCTAAATCAAAATTAAAAATATCTTCATGGATAATTTTTATTTTTGGCTTGCAGGTAGATTCTTGTTTTAAAAAAAGTTCAAGTATTCCAAACTTTGTTTCCCATACATAAGGGTAATAGATTTCAATTCCTATTACTTTCTCTAATCTCGTAAAATGCGTTAATGCAGCCTGAATAAATCTTCCTTTCCCACATGTTGGTTCAATAATTAGTTGTGGCGACAATCCATTATTTTGAAGATATGCTACAACATTACCCGCCAAATCTTCATTTGTTTGGAAATCTCCATAAGCTCTTCTATTTGGCTCTTCAAAGGCGGGTATATGTTCTCCAATTCTATTTTTTAACTCATTAAATTCTTTATCGTTATTGAAAAATTCTTCAATTCCACTAATATTTTCTAATAACTCATTAGCTTCTTCAATAGCCTTGACGTTTTTTAAATTGATCTTAAAAAAGTCAATCAAAAAAATGGATATGTCTGCTTCAAATATTGTCATTAGGTCACTTTATCAATGAGTTTAGCAATCCCCTCTATTGTATCTGTTAATTTGACGACTCTACCATATTGCAATCTCCATTGCAAAGCATTTGATATCGTCAAATATCCTTGTTTGGGGACATTTTGTAATATTTTGTCTGCAATTAAATTGAGTGTCACCTCATCAGCAGGAATTCTTTTATCATTTAAGTAGGCTACAACATCCTCTTTATTTGCACCGTCTTCAATCATTTGCCTAAGCCTAAATGTAGTTGTATAATCTGCCGTTCTTTCCCTATCCAAGAAAGAGCAACTCACAAAATTTAATATTGCTTCTTTATTTGTATTATCATCTGATTTATCGTAAACAAAGACAAGTAAATTATAACCTAATCCAAAAATTTTCTGCTTCGCATCTTTAAATGGACAAGAGGATTGAGGTTGCTTGATAGACGTTACTTTAATATCTGTGTAAATATCTTTTCCTGGTAAGTCAATTCCTTTTGCCGAAGACCCTTTTTCATAGGTATAATGTTCTTCAAGATAATTTTGAAATTTATGCTCAATATAAGTTCCAATTGCTTTACCATCAGTAACTCCAAACAAGTCTTTATTCTGGTGAATTGACTCCGTTTTGCAAAATTCCTTAGCAGCTTTTTTTAGTCTACTTATTGTTAATTTTGGGTTCATTATTGCTTTTTGTTTTATTCGTAAAGGTAGCGTTTTTTTTGGTTTTTCTTTTTTTCTACATGAGGCAGAACGGTTTGCATCTATTTTCGGCAGCCCGCATAGGGCTGATGAAAACATATACATTGTTCCCTTTTCGCCTTCCTTTTTCTCCGAGTTTAATTGGTTCTTTTTTCTCTGAGCATTATTTGACAA
>CAYMSC010000794.1:0-1687 GCA_964392805.1 uncultured Saprospiraceae bacterium | reverse complement strand
GCTTTGTAACGTTGGAACATATAATTTGAAGGCTCAAAATTAATGGCTGCACTATTCTCAGCTATGATATAATATTCCAAGGCTTCCCCATCCGCATTTACTTTAGCGGTGAAGATACCGTCACCTGCTTTCTCATCGTTATTTTTTCCATCATCTACCATTTCTACTTGCTTAAACGAATCGGTGGCATTATAGCGATAGACTAACATTACCTTTTGAGGTAATTTATTAACCATAGCTTGGACGGTAAAGTCATTAACAGAAGTACTTTCATACTGTCCTCTTTTTTGAACTTTCACGTCCGTAATCGCTGGTGGAATAGCTCTCAAAGCACTATTTTTTCTAAGCATTTTAGTTCTTCTGAGCATCAATTCTTTAATGCCTGGAATTTTACTCATTTTCCCAATGGTAGATTTTAAACTTTCTTTGAATTCATCAAAAGTATAATTTTTATTGGGATCATTAATGAAAGGCACTTGAATCAATCTTTGCAATTCCTCTGCTCTTTTTAGATAAGATTCATTAGCAAAATTTTCTTCCCAAATTGTTCTAACATGAGATAAGTATCTTTTTTGATTATCAGGGTCTTGTAATAATTGCCCAATGAGTGGCTTGTATTCCTCTTCTTCATGTAATAGTGGGTCTAACTCTTGCAATTGTTTAAGGCGAAAATCTGAACCAAGAACCGCACTTTTATAGCTACCAAAAGCCAAATTTAAATCCCCAAGAATAGGATTAAATTGGCCAGCAGCATCTTGATATAAATAAAAATTTTGACTTTGGCGACCGCTATAACTGTTCAAATTAACCAAAACATTATTAAAGGCCAACATCCACAATGTTCTATCAACATTTAAGATTCTATCAATCCTTATCGGTTGGCGGTTTAAAACTCTAGTCAATAAGATTAAATCGTCCCAACCACTTTCAGACTTTAATTCGTAATTATTCAAATAACAAGCAACATCTTCTTCATAAATCAAAGAAGAGAAGACATTCTTCTTACAGCCATCAGGAGTGCTTTTTTTAGTATTAGCATTTCCTTTAAAAAAACTACCTTCACTATCTCCAAAGTGTTTCGTTAAAAATTGATTGTTCACTTCTTCGACATTGACAAAAAGCCCATAGTATTCGCCGTTGATTGTCACTGCTGCATAATTGGCATGCGGCGCAGGCATATATTTTCGAGCAATTTCATAACCTAATACTTGTCTAATCATGCTAGGGTCTCGCAAAGCATCCGACAATTTAAGAGTTTGATAACCTTGGTGTGTTTGATTTTTATTAATAAAATTCAATTTTAGCTCTAAAGCATTACGCTTAGCTCCAATTTTAAAAGAACGACTAGCTCTATATTTGATGCCAATATTGTTATATTCTTTTCCATCAATATTTGCTTTGGCGACTAAAAAGTCTTCTCCATTTTTGCGCAAAGAATCAAGTGCAGCACTCCAATTGGTCTGCTTAATAGATAATTTAATCTCCCGAATAGCATCTGTCTGATAAAAATTTTCTTCGTTAGCTGATTGTCCCTGTGAAGTCAAGGAAAAAAGCAGGAAGCTTATAATAAAAAGTAAATTTTTGTACATGTTGTAATATGAAAGAATTTTATGAAATGACGTACCTATATTAAGAGCATGTTTAAATTTCCATGATTGAGCGAAAGTGAGCAAATTTTATTTTGTAG
>CAYMSC010000793.1:0-1689 GCA_964392805.1 uncultured Saprospiraceae bacterium | reverse complement strand
TTGAGGTTGAAATTTGAAAAATATCGACATTTCAAAATATCGATTCCGATTTCTATCGGAATTGGTTTCAAAGCTCGGTTTAGAGCCTACACACACACATAGATAAGGCAACCACTAGATGGTTGTGCAAATTACACACATACTATTACCATCGAATTACTAAAAAGTAAATTGTTGGGAAGGCTTGAATATTACAATAAGAGTTATAGATACTCTATTGAATTTTCTTGCTTCTGAGAAAACTAAAACACATAAAATGTCCATTTTACCACCATTGACCCTTAGGAAGGACCATAAAAATGGGGTTAGTCATTTTCAAAATTTGTCTAACAAAGTACCTTCGTTTGACCATAATAGCATTAATTATAAAGCCCTAAAGGAAAGAGCATTTAATTTAAGATGGGCGACTGTTCCCAATGGAGTACTACCTTTAACTGCAGCTGACCCTGATTTTCCAGTGGCACCTGAAATTTCACAAGCTATACAAGACTATGCCAAGGTTGGTGTATTTTCTTACGGACCTTCGGAAGGATTACCATCTTTCAAAGAGGCTGCGGCCAAGGTCTTATTAGAACGTAAAAAGGTAAATTGTAATGCCAATTTAATCTTACCCATAGATGGTGCCGCTTCTGGCATGTTTACGGTGGCAAGAATGGTTTTATCTCCTGGAGATGAAGCCATAATTTTTGACCCCGTTGATTTTTTATTTCAACAATCTGTATCTGCTGCTGGAGGAAAAGTTGTTCGATTACCTTTTAATTTAAAGGACAATACCTTTGAAAAAGAACAATTGGAGGGCTTGGTTACTTCTAGAACAAAAATGATTTGTGTGTGCAATCCACATAATCCTTTAGGTCGTGTTTTTACCGCTAAAGAATTAGAAATCATTGGAAAAGTGGCAGTAGAAAATAAATTGTGGATTATGAATGACGAAATTTGGTCTGACATTATCTATTCTGGTACAACATTTAATAGTATTGCCAATGTCCATCCATGGGTAGCAGAACGAACTATTACCATTCACGGTTTTTCTAAAACTTTCGGTTTAGCCGGAATGAGAATTGGCTATATAGCAGCTCCTAATGAAAAAGTTTACCAACAATTGGTTACTGCTTCTAGAGTCTCTAGTACTGCTGCAGGAGTTACCACTTTATCACAAATTGCTGCAACAGTAGCCTATGAAAAATGTTGGTATTGGGTAGATGGATTTCTTGAACACTTAGAAAAAGTAAAAGACTATGCGGTTTCGCGTTTGAATAATATGAATGGCGTTCACTGTAAGACACCAGAAGGAACTTATGTGCTTTTTATAAATATAGAATCCTTTGGATTATCAGAAGAAGTAATGGCTGATTATTTAATGAAAAAAGCGAAAGTGGCGGTCGTGCCAGGGGCAGCGAAATGGTTTGGACCAAGTGCCAAAGGGCATATTAGACTTTGTTTTTCTACCTCTATGGTAGTGATCAAAGCCGCTTTAGATCGTATCGAATTGGCATTAATAAAACTTCGAATAAAAGAGCGTTCAAAAATGTTTGACAATCAATAAAGGTGTTCACTCTCATGCCAAAGTACAACCCTTGACCGAACAAGATGGAGTGACGGATGCGGCTATTTGGATGGGATATCCTTGGGCAGATGAACCTCGAAATCATGGGGGGTCTATTCCCCTAATAAATGGCTAAAGTCGAG
>CAYMSC010000792.1:0-1695 GCA_964392805.1 uncultured Saprospiraceae bacterium | reverse complement strand
ATAAAGTAATGGCAGATGTACCTGTGGATGCAGTAGTTGGACAAGATTATACAGAAATTCATGCGCAAGGCATGCAGTTTGCTTGGAACTTACGTTATCCGGGACCTGATGGTGTATTAGGTGCGACTAACTACAAAATGATAGATGGCTCTAATCCTATTGGACAAGATTGGAATGACATAGAAAACTTGGATGATTTTCATCCTTCTGAAATTGTATTACCTGTTGGAAAACCAGTTCGGGTAAGAATAACCGCAAGAGATGTATTACACAACTTTGATTTGCCTCACTTTAGAGTAAAAATGGATGCGGTACCGGGCTTGCCTACTTATTTTGTCTTTACCCCAAATACAACTACCGAAGAATATAGACAACGATTAGGTTCTTTAGATAGAGATGGGAATCCACTTTATCCAGAATGGCACGAACCTGCTGATGAGACAGAACCAGATGGGCCAAGACGATGGGAAGCTTTTGAATACGAATTAGCTTGTGCGGAATTATGTGGTAGAGGTCATTTTAGTATGAAACGATTAGTAAAGATTGTTTCTGAAGAAGAATATGAAGAATGGTTAGGAACACAGACTTCTTATTACTTATCTACTATTAGAAATACGGATAGTGACCCATTCAAAGGTCAGTTGTTAGATACAGAGTTGAAAGCTAGAAAAACAGCATTTAATGATAATGTTCAGAAAGCATTAGCTTCTGAAACCGATAAAATTATCAAGTTGGAGTATGTAAACTTTGAAACAGGTTCCGCTACTTTAACTGCTTTGTCGAGATACGAGTTAGATAATGTAGTAACGGCTATGGGGAAATATCCAACAGTAACAATCGAAGTAGCAGGGCATACAGATAGCACGGGGTCTTTAGAAGGAAACGTTGCTTTGTCTGATGCAAGAGCAAATAGTGTGGCTACTTATTTAAAGAACAAAGGGGTTGCGGAGTCTCGATTAAGAGCGGTTGGTTATGGTCCAAACAAACCAGTTGATACGAATGATACGGCTGATGGTCGAGCAAATAACAGAAGAACAGAATTAGAGATTTTGACACAATAATGATATTGCTGTTATGAACAGTTTTTCGTTTTTGTGATTTAAATAATAAGACTTATATATTTAAGCGATATAATTAGAAAAAATAATTGAATATGGCTGCTACAACAGTTTCTCCAGTAAAAGACAGAGAAGATATTCTAATTGACGAGCAAGGGTTTGATGACCATTTTCATGATCATCACCATGGTGACCGATTTCAGTCGAACTTCATCATGAAGTACGTCTTTAGTATGGACCATAAAATCATCGCTAAACAATTCTTGATTACAGGAATGTTTTGGGGATTGATTGGTGCAGCTATGTCTGTTATTTTCCGTTTACAATTAGGTTTTCCTGAAGAGAGTTTAACTTGGTTAAAACCACTTTTAGGACAATGGATTGTAGTAAATGATGCGGGTATTGGTTCTTTAGCGCCTGAATTTTATTATGCTTTAGTAACGATGCACGGAACCATACTGGTTTTCTTTGTATTGACAGCTGGGCTGAGTGGAACTTTTAGTAATCTATTGATTCCACTACAAGTAGGTGCAAGGGATATGGCATCGCCGATGCTGAATATGTTGTCTTACTGGTTCTTTTTCTTGTCTGGAGCAGTAATGTTTGCTTCTTTATTCTTAAGTACAGGACCTTTCGC
>CAYMSC010000791.1:0-1696 GCA_964392805.1 uncultured Saprospiraceae bacterium | reverse complement strand
TAATCTAACATTGTCAAGGTACTTATTGTAATTGAAATAAAAATATAAATTCAATCCAAATAAAATATTATTATGTCTCAAGATAAAAATTGTGAAAATATAACGCCGAAACCTCCACAAGCTAGGAAGATGAATGTAAAAGCACCAATCGAATTACATGTATGTATGGGTCTAAATTGCTGTAAAGGTCATGACCGTTTTGGTACGAATGATTGTGCGGGGACGGGTGATTGTGCTACTGCAATGCACTCTTGCCATACGATGAATAATTGTCGTAGCCAGGGAGGTTGTGGTTTATTTGGTAGTGCGGAAGAACAAAACGAACCGGGGGTAAATGATTGTGCTTGGCGGGGGAGTTGTGGTTCTCCCATAGAAGCAGAAAGAATTCATTTGCAAGGAAATAAAGTAAAGATAGGAGACCAAGAAATTGATGTTTTTAAATTTGGTGTTTGGAAGCATGCTCGGTTACTTTTTGAAGACCGAATGAAGAAACGAGGACGAGAAATAGGACAACCTCGCTTTCCTGATGGTCCTCCTAGTTGGTGGCTAGCAGAACAAGTAGGAGGATTTGATGCCTGTGGGGAAAGTGGCTCAAGAGCAGGTTCATTTGGAATAGATACGCTTTGTAATAAAGAAGAAGAAAAAAAATAGTATAGTATTGACGAAAAAATAACTTATTTTTTCGTCGTTTCATAACACCAAATATGGAGAGTAAAAAATATAGCGAAATGCTTACTGCTTTGCCCAATATAGGATTGGGTTTAGGCTTACGGTTCTGTCATTTTAGTCATATTTTAGAAAAACAACCAGCAGTAGATTGGTTTGAAGTTATTTCCGAAAATTTCATGGACTCAGGCGGAAGACCTCGTTATGTATTACATCAAATTGCCGAAAGATACCCCGTGGTGATGCACGGAGTATCTTTGTCTATTGGTAGCACGGACCCTTTAAACTGGGATTATTTAAAAAAGTTAAAGAAACTAGCTGCTGAAGTGAATCCAATTTGGATTAGCGACCACCTTTGTTGGACGGGCGTATTAGGAGTGAATACCCATGACTTATTGCCTGTACCACTGAACGAAGAAAGTTTAAAGCATATTTGTAATCGGATTAATCAAATTCAAGATTTTTTAGGAAGACCTCTAATTTTAGAAAATCCCAGTACTTATCTAACTTTTGCCCATTCCACCATTGAAGAAGCGGAGTTTATGCGTTTGATGACAGCAGAAACTGGTTGTGGTTTGTTATTAGATGTAAATAATGTTTATGTTAGTTGCTTTAATAATGATTTAGACCCAGTGGCTTATATAGAAGCATTGCCACATGATAGGATTGTGCAAATGCATTTGGCAGGACATCTTCATTGTGGCACTCATATTGTAGATACCCACGACCGAGAAGTATTACCTCAAGTATGGGAATTATTTAGTTTGGCTTGGCAACGAACTGGAGGTGTGGCAACTTTGCTAGAGTGGGATAGTAATATTCCTCCTTTTGAGACCTATCACGCTGAATTGCTGAAAGCAAAAGATTTTATGAAAAGTTTTTCAGCTAATCCAACCGTGATTAAACCTACTTATCAAGCAGAAGAATCCGTGTCCAACCCTATCAGTTTTATGGTGGAAGATAAATGGTCAACACTTTAGAGCATGTTTAAATTTTCATGATTGAGCGAAAGTGAGCAAATTTTGTTTTG
>CAYMSC010000790.1:0-1701 GCA_964392805.1 uncultured Saprospiraceae bacterium | reverse complement strand
GCTATGATATGTCGCACCTTTGGTGCTGATTAATTTTTCTTTGCGTAACATCAGTAAATAAATACAATTTAGGGAAAACGAAAAAAATAACCTACGCAAAAAAGAACACGACCTAGAGCAAATCAAGTAAAGAAACCGTTCTATCCGTTGCATCCGTGTTCCAATCCTCCTAATAAGACTGCGTAGGTTATTTTTTGCTAAATCCCTTATCTAAGAATAAGCAAAACTTGATAATGATGAAAGTCATAATTAAATCACTATTTTTTTTAGTCCTCCTCTTTATTTTTAGTTGTAAATCGGAAGATGTGAATCTTCCCACTCCTACCACAGAAGTGGAAGCGCCCACTACGGAAACGCCTACTACCAATGTTGTTACAGGAGATGAACAGTATTTAAATGAAAAATCTGACTATATTTTTGACCAAAAAAAATTACCCACCTTTGAATTAAATTTACCAGCAGCAGATTTAGCTGCCATAGATGCAGACCCATCGGCAGAGGAATATGTAGAGGGAAGCGTGACATTTGAAGGAGAAACAATTAGCCCTGTTGGTATTAGATACAAAGGGTCTATCGGCGCTTTTGTGGGTTGTCTTTCTGGTACAGATTGGGCGAACCCTTCTGGTAGAAAAACCTGTACCAAATTGTCTATGAAAGTTAAGATTAATTGGGACGACTCTGAGGCTAGATTTTATGGGCTGAAAAAATTACAATTTCATTCTCAAAATAATGATGATAGCCAGATGCGAGATAGGCTAGGCTATTGGTTTTTTAGAAAAATGGATGTCCCTGCACCAAGAGCGATTCACGCACGATTAATTGTCAATGGAGAATATATGGGACTATTTTCTTTGGTAGAACAAATTGACGGTAGATTTACTCGACAAAATTTTGATGATGGAACAGGTAATTTATACAAGGAAATCTGGCCACTGAGCAGTAATGGCAATCCTTTTCCTGCTTCAGAGTATATTAATAATTTAAAAACAAATGAAGATGAAAATCCTACTGCAGAAATGATTCAAGGGTTTGCCCAGGAGGTTGCAGATGCAAGAACTGAAGATTTGCAGGCTGTTGTTTCCAAATGGATGAATATAGACGAAATAATGTCTTATGTGGTGGTAGACAGAGCTATTCGAAATGATGATGGTGCTTTTCATTGGTATTGTAATGGGAATGATTGTTCCCCACATAATTTTTATTGGTATGAAGACCCAACTGAAAGAACCATGCATTTAATTCCTTGGGATTTAGATAATGCCTTTGAAAATATCATTGCCAATGCTAATCCAGTTACTCCTATTGCAGATGCTTGGGGCGAAACTAGTGCCGATTGTCAACCTTTTGCTACTGGTTTTTTAGGCATTCGACAACGTTCTGCGGCATGTGATAAATTAACGGGTGCTTGGGCTAGTTATACAGAAGAATATGCGCAAAAGAAGCAAGAATTTATAGATGGACCATTTTCAGAAGAACGAATCAATGAGAAATTGGATGAATGGACTGCTCAAATACGGGCTGCTACTGAAGAGGCTGACCAAATGCATGGAGATGCGCTTGCTATTGATGAATGGGAAAGAGCGGTTAATACCTTAAAGACGCAGCTACGATTTGCTAGAAATAAGTAAGATATAATTACTTAGGGGCAGATTGCTGTTAATCGTGACCAATAATCATATACCTTCTACGCTCGTATATTCT
>CAYMSC010000789.1:0-1709 GCA_964392805.1 uncultured Saprospiraceae bacterium | reverse complement strand
GGGCGAAATTCATTGTAAGAGCCGACGAAAAAATAAGTTCCGCATTTTTCAAATAGGAACCCGTACGGGTGAACCTCGAAGAGGATGGGCTGCTTTGTAATGGGTTGAAAACCTATGATAAAAACATTCAATTGAAAAATCAAATGCGGAAGTTATTTTTTCGTTATTACTAAGTAACGGCAAAACAATAACTTGAACATCTAGGACGGCTTCTTTTGATCCTATTTTTACTTTAAAATCGGTCATAGTATCAACAATACTCCCTCTTTTAAAGAAAAACTAGAACCAAAATAAGCTCGTCCAGATGACCAACTTATTATTTCGTCGTTACTAAGCTGTTTTAAAGATATAAAAATCAAGAATCATAATTTTTTAATTCGTTTCTAATCTTTGCAGATTAGAATTTACCCAAATTTTATATTTGTATCCTACTTATTGGAGCTTGACTCCAAAATTCACATGGAAGTGCTAACTGCTAATTATAGTAGTTCCACTTTCCATGATGAATTTTTTATTTTTTTATTTAAAATATATTAATTGTTTTCATATTTTACTTTCTAAATGTAACTAAAAATTCATTTCACCTAGCGTTTTTTGTAGTTGGTGTATTTTTTTTTTAAAATCAAAATTATTAAAGTCAGAGAAAAGGACGTTGGTTTGAAATTTGCTTTATTGAGAAAGTAATTATGTTTAAGCATCCTACTCGGTTGATGTTGGAAAAGAATATTGAGATTACTGCTAATTTTATACTTCAATGGTTCGAGCAGGTTTTTAAAAAAACAACTATTGATAATCAGTAAGTTAGGAGAATTGTTTAATTTGAAAATAATAAAACGCAAGTGTGGGAACTATGGATTGAACCCTCATACAAGCAATTAATTAATTTTCTATAAAACTTTTTCAAATTCGATTCAATTTCTACGCGAACCATTGTACTTACCACTTGACTTAAAAGATTTCCCTAATAATTTGTTGACTTCTGGTCAAATCAAATTTATTGGATAAGCCCCATTATCAAAAGATGATTACACCAAAATCATAGAAATTTTATGTGAATTTTATATTATATAATGCTGAATAAAAATAGCTATTGAATCGGCATTTTGTATAAATAATTCAAGTTGCGGACAATGTAAGAAACTGGTAGTAAAGCCTTCAGGCTTTCCAGTCAAAGCCCTTTAGGGCTGAAAAACAAACTAAAACCGACCTAAAGGAAAGTCTGAATATTTTCTACCAGTTGTCCGCAATTTAAATTAAATAACAGCCAAAATAAATTTTTATAAGAAAATGATTGCAAATAATTTGAAGTAAATTTTAAATATTAGGCAAAAAAATTTCAGCGTAATTTTGGAGAAGATTGCTTTGTGATTTTTGTTAAGTTACAAGTTTATAATTTGAACTTATTGCTTTTTTGCAATCGGCGTTTTCCGAAGGAGGGAATTGAGGCTCGCGACCATTTTGCAGGATAAGGGGGATTTCAAAGAGTAATCATGGCCCACTTATTTCAAACATTCACTTTGTAGGAAAACATACATAATAGTTATTGTTTGATGGAGTAGTGTTCATTCACTACTCCGTTTTTATTTGGGGATAGGTGATGGGGTTTATGAGGGATAATCATTCTATTTTAGGGAAGTGGTAAAAATAGCTTACCCAACTATACTAGAAACGGGATAAATTTGTGAAAATTAATTTAGAAGTCAGAAGTC
>CAYMSC010000788.1:0-1716 GCA_964392805.1 uncultured Saprospiraceae bacterium | reverse complement strand
CTTCCTTAACTTGAAAAATTCCATTTTCATGGACAAAAAGCTTTCCATAAGAAGCACTCTGACCAAAAAGTTGGAAGCCTATCCCAACAATTAGACAAATGCTTAGGCTAATTTTATATTTGAGGTTCATAGTTTCTGTTTTCATTTCTTTATATGGTCCAATCCACCCATTTTTGAATTAAGTAAACTAATTTACTTTTCTCCGTTCTATCGTTTTTAATTCGATAAAATGAGTAGGTTTTGCCAATAAGAAGAAATGGGAAATAATTGATGTGTGTAAAGCCATCATCAATTTTTAAATAAAAAACAAATGGGAGGTAAATGTTTTGTTATAACGTAATTTTTAGAAGAAGATTAAAAGTATTGAAAAAAAACAAACTATCCAATTGTTTTGGGAAAAAACTGCCAACTTTCGCTAGTTTGATTTTTTCTGACCCTCTGAGAAATAAAGGTAAAAGAAAAACCACTATTTTCGCAGCCATATGACCATAGCTGTAAATACTCGTTTTTTGTTAAAAGACCGACTGGAAGGTATCGGCTGGTTTACCTATGAAACCGTTCGTAGATTAGTTAAAAATCATCCTGAACATCAATTTCTCTTCTTCTTCGACCGTCCTTTTGAGGAACAATTTATTTTTGGTGATAACGTAAAACCCCTTGTTATTTATCCGCCCGCTCGTCATCCTTTTTTATTTTATTTATGGTTTGAATTTGGGGTAACCAATGCTTTAAAAAAGCATAAAGCAGATATATTTTTATCGACAGATGGTTTTCTATCTTTAAAAACAGCAATCCCTACCCTCTTGGTCATTCACGATTTGGCACATGTCCATTTTCCCAATCAAGTAAAATTCTCTGAACAGAAATACTATAATTATTTCATGCCTAAATTTGCTAAAAGAGCTAATCGGATTGCCACTGTATCGGAATATTCTAAAACCGATATTCACCAACAATATCAGATTCCACTAGAGAGTATTGATGTGGTTTATAATGGGGTGCGGGAGGCATTTCAACCTTTAGATGAGTTGACCAAGGCTACTACAAAAGCAAAATATAGCAAAGGACAAGCTTATTTCTTTTACATCGGAGCGGTGCATCCACGCAAAAATATTCATCGAGTCATTACTGCTTTTGACCAATTTAAAAAAAGTACCAATGCCTCCACTAAGTTATTGATTGCTGGTCGATTTGCTTGGCAGACAGGTGTGGTCAAGGATGCTTATGACCAAGCTAATTTTAAAGCCGATATTAAATTCTTAAATTATGTAGCAGATGAGGAAGTGCCGCTTTTAATGGGTAGTGCATTAGGATTTGTCTATGTGTCTTTATTTGAAGGTTTTGGTATTCCGTTATTAGAAGCAATGAATTGTGAAGTGCCGATTATTACAGCGGACGTTTCTTCTATGCCTGAGGTGGTGGGAGATGCAGCTATTAGCGTTTCACCAGAATCTATAAAAGCCATTCAAAATGCGATGATAGAGATTTATGCACAACCAAAAAAACGGGACTCTTTAATCAATGCTGGTAAAAAACAAAAGGAACAATTTAGTTGGGACCAAACAGCTAATAAATTAATGAATAGTCTAAAAAATACTTTAGTTCAGTATTAGTATTTATTCTAAAGTTTTTTGTAGGAAAGAGCTTCTAGAACTTGAAGTTCTTACGATTACCCACAGAATAACTTTAATGAAGCACACATTTTATTATCTCCCA
>CAYMSC010000787.1:0-1716 GCA_964392805.1 uncultured Saprospiraceae bacterium | reverse complement strand
TTTTTTATCTTTAAAATATTAATTACCACTTAAAGTCGGAGCAGTAGCATTACAACAGATGTCAATAGTCAAAATCATACTCTCCGAATTGGTTTGTCCTGTACAAGAACCATTCGTTCCAGTAACCGTAATGGTTAATCTGACTGAACCGGCGGCTATATCAGCGGTACTTGGTGTATAAATAGGCGTAATGACGGTGGCATCATTAAAACTACCTTCGTCATTTGGCGTTCCATTTCCATTATCAGCAGTCCATTCGATAGTACCAAACGAAGCAGTAGGTAATGTAGAAAGGGTCGATAAATCAAATCCTCCAAAATCATCACAGACGTTGTCATCGACTCCAGCAGTTGCTGTTGGTAAATTAAATACATTTAAGGTAACTGCAGTAGAAGTGATTTCACTACAAGCACCTGTTTTAGCCAATAACTGATATTGATTGCCATTCATCCCAATCACCGCACCTGTAAGAGATAGGGTAGCGGTAGTTGCTCCTCCATAAATCCCACCATTGGTAATATCACTGAAAGTACTTCCATTATCCGTGCTTTCTTGCCATTGATAGGTGATTGTTCCTTCCCCAGATTCGTTAGCAACGATTACTGCAAAGGAGGTATTATCATTTTCACAAATATCAGAATTAGTTGGTTGCGTAGTAAAACTGATGGTGCCTTCGACCGTTAATGTAGCGGCGGCAGAAGTGATTGCATTACAAGCACCAGAGCTAATCAAAACTTGATATTGGTGGTCGTTCATTGCGTCAGTAGCAGCGGTTAGATTAAGGGTAGCCGTGGTAGCCCCACTATAAATGCCGCCATCTGTAATATCGCTAAAGGTGCTTCCTCCGTTTGTACTTTCTTGCCATTGATAACTAAGTGTTCCAACTCCGCCGTCGGCAACTACGGTAAAGCTTGCATTTCCTAAATCACAAATAGTAGTAGCTGTAGGTTGAGTAGAAATGGTCAATGGACCTTCTACGGTGACCGTAGGTTGGTCGGTAATATCGGTATTTGTACAGCCCGGTAGCGAAGCAACTACTTTATAATTAGTGGTAGTTGTTGGCGCGTTGACTTGAGGAATTGTTAAGGTTAAATCTCCACCTGCTCCTGTTTCCATAATTACAGGAGAAAAAGAACTACCATCTAAGGCTTGCAACTCGTAGTTGACCCCATCTTGTGCATCCGTAATAACGAGGTCAATATCTCCTTGGACGGGATTACAAATAGTCGCATCGCTCACTGCCAAGGTCGCATCAACTGCTCCCACAGAAAAGTCAAAAGCAGGAGAAATATCCAAACAGTCACTAGTTAAACCACTGAATAATTGACCAACTGCTAAACCGTTGATATCATCGGAGGTCTTATAATTAATCGCATATGCGCTATATTCTCCTTGGGTAACATTAGGGAAACTTGCAGTGTTTTGAAACTGAGCTATCCTTCCTAAGCTATCTACTAACACATATTGAGTAGTATAAAAAGTATTAGACGTACCTCCCGCTGTATTTAAGGTAATAGTGCCAGGAGGATAATCACATTGAGCAATTACTTGATTTTGAAAACTAAAAAGCAATAATAAAGCAAAACAAAAGTTCAAGAACCTGTTTTGTTTTGGGGGTAAGCATTCCATAGGAGTATGATTTTAGGTTTAATTAATTTTTAATTTTAGTAACGACGAAATAATAAGTTGGTCATCTGGACGAGCTTATTTTGGTTC
>CAYMSC010000786.1:0-1748 GCA_964392805.1 uncultured Saprospiraceae bacterium | reverse complement strand
CCATAGGGCTTTCGCCCCATGTTAATATATATCGCACCTTTGGTGCTTGTGCGTATGGATATGTAGTTTTAGGGGCTATTATTGAAAAAGTGTCGGGACAAGACTTTGGAACTTACATGAAAGAAAATGTATGGAGCAAAGCTAATATGAATAATACGAGTTTAGAAATCAAAGGACAGTCTTATCCTAATAAAACGGAATTATATCTCAAGTTGAAAAACAAAGTCAAAGATGCTGTTCCTACTGATTTGAGTTTAAAATATCCGGGGGGTGGCATGCAAACAACCGTAGAAGATTTACTAAACTTTGGTCATGCACTACTAAATAATGACCTTGTTAGTGCCGAAACTTTTGAAAGGATGTTGATACCTACTGACAAAAAAAAGCAGGGAGTTCCTTATGGTTTAGGATTTAAAATGTACGGAGAACACCCTAAATATGGAAGCGTAATAGGGCATAATGGCGCTCAAGCTGGAACCAGTACTCAATTAGTGATATTATTAGATCAAGGTATTGTTGCAGCAGTATTGAGTAACACAAAAAATAGTGATGATGAGGTACTGAATTTAGTTCGAGAATTATATGAGTTAGCAGCAGATGAAGAAAAACGATTGTCGAGTGTACCATTAGCCATTAACTTACCTAAATCTGCTCTCAAACGTTATGAAGGTGCTTATCAATTCCCAAGTAAAAGTGTTGTAAAAGTAAAACGAGAAAAGAATTATTTAATGACCATAGCTGACTTTCGTCGAGATTATCCAGCTTATCCACAGTCTGAAAATACTTTCTTTTTTCGAATCAGAAACGCAGTTTATGAATTTCAGTTGGATGAAGATAAAAAAGTAATCGGCTTAAAATATATAACTGGCGAAAAAGAGACTTTTGCCAAAAAAATAGATTAATCAACGATTTGGTTCTAGATAATTTGATTTGATTAAAAACTTTTGTGCTACTCTTTTGTGTCCTTTTGATTCTTTTGTGGTTCAAAATAATTTTATAAGAAAACCCTTCATTGAATCGGAACTTTTAAATTGAAAACTATCCCTTAATCACCCAACTGTAAAATATTGAAAGAAGAAACAATCTATCATGACCCTCCCGAACGCATCCTACGCATATTGCGTTGGTTTTGCGCCGAAAATTTCCTAGAAGAAATAGAAGGCGACCTCTATGAACTCTTCCAAGAAGAGGTAGCATTGTATGGGATAACAAAAGCAAACCGTCGTTTTTTAGGCATTGCTATCCGTTATATTCGACCCTATTTTTTCGGTAAAAAAATTATTTCTGCTAACCTTCAACATCGGCTAACTATGTTTCAACATTATTTTAAAATAGCGACTCGACACCTTTGGAAACAGCGTTTGTATTCCATTATCAATATTTGTGGATTAGCTATTGGTTTGGCTTGTTGTATTGCGGTGCTTTTTTATGTAAAGGATGAATTAGGTTATGATAATTACCACTTGAATGCGGATAATATTTATCGAGTATCCATTAGTAGTACGACCCTTTCTTCTGGCGGAAGTCAAAATATAGCAAATTCACCCATTTTATGGGGACCTGCTTTAAAAAGAGATTATCCTGAAGTGGAAGCTTATGCTCGTTTTGCTAGACTAGTCAATGAAAGCAATCCTTGGAAATTAAGCGCCAATGATAAAGTTTTTAGTGAATCCAATATCTTATATGCAGACCCTTCTACTTTTGATTTATTTAATTGGTCAGTACTTCATGGAGATGCGGCAACAGCC
>CAYMSC010000785.1:0-1760 GCA_964392805.1 uncultured Saprospiraceae bacterium | reverse complement strand
CTGCAAAATTTATTGCTCCAGAAGAGCCAGAAATTGCAGTAGAAGGTTCCGCTAGGGGAGTTCAAAATGGTTAAAAATTGGGTTTAATTTAACGGAGTGGTGATATCAAAATTGTAAGTTATAATACTATTTAAATTTGGACTACTTCCAGGTGCTACACAAAAACTTATTACCTCATCCATAAGTTTAGATTCTCGTTTTATATCAATCTTTTCGTATAGTACTTTTCGAACAGCTTTTTCAAATGAAAGTGGAGTCTTATCGTAATAATTTTGCAAATATCTGCCTGCAATTAATGGGCTTGGTTAAAAAATTTGTGTAAACAATTTTGACAAAACCGCTGATACTTCTTTCTCTTTTTCTATTGTTGCAATCATTAATTTCTGCAAAAGAGTATCCCAATTTGGTAATCCATAACTCATCGAGACTCCGGCTCCTAGAACAAGACTAAGGTTACCTTTTGAATGAATCACTCTTAGTTTATTAATAAATTGCTGCCTAGAAAGTTTTTTCGAAGTATGAATTTTTTCAAATATTTCTTTTTTATCTGCAGCTGAATTGAGGATTCTTAATGCTTGTTCAAGAACTTCTTTGGAAAAAATGGAATCGGTGATTTCTAGTTTTACTCCCATATTTATAATTGCAATTTCTGGATATAATGATATTCTTGTATAAACTTCAATTTAATTATACATTTGCGCATATTTAGCACAAAAATTGCACGAATATAACTTTTAAGCAATATTTGAGTTAAATTATTAAAACTATACTGCACTCAATACAAATTTTAATATGTCTGAACCCAAAAAAGCATTTTTGGATTGGCTTAAAAACAATGAGCTACCCACCTCTGAAATTGATCATAACGTCGCTAAGGAAAATAAACTAAAGTTTGATAATCATGCGCCTAATGCTGATGACACTTCCTTTATATCTAAGGAAAAGTTAATCGAGTCTTTTACGATTGTAACCAAATCATCTTACTAACCTCCTTTAGACAATCAGATGCTTAATACTGATGAGATCTCTGCTTATATCGAAGAGATTAAAGATAGACATAATATACCTAAGCGTATTTCTGAGTTAGATTTAATCCTGGATGTTTTTAAAACGCAATATCAGGTTGATTATAATATCGAAATCAACTTTATCGATTCTGCAAGTGAAGTAATCGCTTTATTGTATTATTACTTGATTGAAAAAGAAATTAAAGGCTATTTAGATAATAATTCCAACATTTTCAAAATGGCTTCTGCCACTGAATTGATAATTAATTATGTACAACCAATCATTTCCAGTTCAAGTGATCAAAAAAATCTGAGGAGGTTAAATGCAGAGTTAGCTTCATACTCTGCGGTTAGTTTTGTTTCGGGTTGGAAAGATGTTGACTTCTACTTAGGTTCGGGCATACATACATTAAATGACTCCATGGATACTTTCTTGAACGAAAGACTAAAAATTTTGGAAAACATGGATATCAAAAATAGGACTCTTCCTATTCTTTTCAATTCTCAATCGTGGGAATTATTTTATTTAATTGTTAGCTATTTTAGATCAGCCTCAATGATGAGGTAAGTCTCTTAATAAAAGTTCATGAGATTAACAAAGTGTATATGATGCTTTATCAGAACTGGTAAAGCATTATGTATTTATAACACCTTCCTCTCTTTGTTGCTTCTGTGCAAGCAGGTCAAACTTCACCAATAAGCCTGCACAAAAGAAAAATATCACTCCGATTTTATCTGCCTCCACCATATCAT
>CAYMSC010000784.1:0-1762 GCA_964392805.1 uncultured Saprospiraceae bacterium | reverse complement strand
CAACTGTAATACTGCCCACTGCTACTTACTTCACCTCATAAAACTCATGCGAAGCCCGTTCTGGCGAAAGTGCTGCTGTCCGTTCTCCTTCGGCGATAATATAATATTTAGTACCCGCCACTTTTTTTATGGTTGCGGCGTAAATCATATCATCTTGGGAGTAATCTTTATGACTACCATCATCGAACATTTCCATTTTCTGCCACGCCCCATTTTCGGCATTTTTATAAACTAAATATGCGGGTTGACGTTCATTATCTTTGCCTTCATTCCCTGTAATTTTTGCCGTAATAAAAATACCATCATCATCATATTTATGTTCCACTTCAGTAATCGTCGGCGCTGGTTTTTGAAAAACAGGATGTTGATTCAAGTAATTGACTCGATTTTCCATCAGTTCTGCAATACCAATGATTTTAGATGTTTTGGCTAGAGTAGTAGACTCAAAGTTAGTTTGGAAGCCTTCGTAGGGATATAATTTATTAGGGTCATTCTGTACTTCTCGGTCGACTAAGCGTTGAATAGATTTTGCTCGTTCTTTGTATTTTCCATTGCTGAAATGGTCATCCAAAATCGTTCGCATATGTGCCAAGTAGACTTTTCTGTAAAGACTTTTTTTCAATAAAAGACTAATCAACGGGCGGTCAGAATTATTCGATTTATAATGGATAAACGGGCTTAAAGTTTGCAGGGCTTCATTCGATAAAGCCTTACCCGTACCATCAAATCTAAATCCGCCTAAAGACATATTTAAATCCCAAATAATGGGGCTAAAAACACCACTCGCATCTTTATACAAATAATAATTATGCACCAATCTACCCGTATAACTATCTAAGTTGACCAAGACATTATTAAAGGCAAGCATCCATAGGATTTGGTCTACATTTAAAACTGTTTCTATGTCCGCTGTATTTTTATTTAGTACTTCGGTTAATTGAATCAAATCTTCCCATCCTTTAGTAGATTTAAGTTCATAAGAGTTGGTATAACAAGTGCTATCCTTTCCTAAATACGTTAAGGTGGGTTTTTGATTAGGTTTACAGCCCGTAATATTTTTAGCTTTCCAAATTGGGTCACATTTAAAGAGTGTTCCCGTTCCTTCTGGTACGCTAAAATGATTGGTAAGAAACTGATTGTCAATGCTTTCTGTGCTATTATACAAACCGATGTATTCATCATTAATATACAGCTTGGCAAAATTAGATTTGGGAGCAGGCATATAATCACCTGCAATTTCGTAGGACATAACTTCTCTTAGATAGCTAGGGTCTCGAAAGACATTAGATAACTTCAAGCGTTTAAATCCACCCGGTAATAGCTGCGTTTTTTTGATGTGATTTATTTTGATGTTGAAGGGTAATTTGGGCGTATTTTCTTTTCTTGTATTAAAATAAGAACTATTTCCTTTATAACGCACGCCTACGCTGTCATAAGTCATGCCGTTTAGCACTAACTTCGCCACAATTCGCTTACCCGTGTTTTGTTTTTTGTAGGCATTTAATCGGTTGTCCCAATTAGGCGTATCAATATAAAGCTTAATATTTTGAATACGATTAACAGCGTATAAATCCTGACTTTTGACGGGAGAACAAATAAACAGCGCAAATAATAAACACCAAAATTTATTCATTGGATAGAGATTAGTTTTGTGTCTTAGTGGTTCATGTATGAAATGAATGATTCTTTTAGCTGCCGACTGGTTCACAGCTCAGAGAGCTATGTTACTGTTGACTGCCGACTGGTCACAGCTCAGAGAGCT
>CAYMSC010000783.1:0-1764 GCA_964392805.1 uncultured Saprospiraceae bacterium | reverse complement strand
TAATAGGCAGAGGTGCTAATTAATTTTTAATTCCATAAGTAGATTACCAAAAAAACTAAAAATATGCAATCTAAATCCTACCTAATTGTTTTATTATGCTTTTCCTCATTTTGCCTATCCGCTCAAATTGAAGTGGCTTGGACACAAACCTCCTTTGATTATAGCGAAACAGAAGATTATTTAGGCGTATATCCTTTAGTAACTTTTGATGACAACGTAGTACTTGCCCATAAGTTAATTACGAGAACAATAGATGAGCAGCAAACTTGGGGATTTGAATTTTTAGAGGCGGCAACGGGTAATTCGACTGGAGATTTAATTACAACTAACGATATTGCTCCTTGGAATACAATTAACGAAGACCCTGAATTAACCGATTTGGTAAAAACCGCAGATGGCTATTTGTCATTTATTAGGGATAGAAATCGAGCCACCTTTGTAAAATATGATACAGCCCTAAATGCTGTTGAATCAATGGAGGGTTCCGGCATTGTTGAATTTAATCCTTCCACCTTTTTATTTGGATATGGACTGGCAGAAAGTGCAGCCAGCAGTTATGGTATGGTGGGGGCGACATGGGGAAGAGATGAAAATTCAACGGATAACGAAGCGACTCCTCATATCTTTGCCTGCGATACAGACCTTAATGTGCGTTTTGCAAGACGTTTAGAGAATGCGGAGTATTATTTGGGCAATAGATTTTTAATTGCAGTAAATGATAAGGATGAAATTTTTACGGCAGGACACACAAAAGGTCAGGAATTACTAAGGTCTGATACGGTAGTAATTTCTAAGTTAGCTGCTGACGGGGAACTGCTTTATACCAATTTTTTAGTTTTAGACCCAGGATCACTCCCTCGTGTATTAAAAATGGATATGAATGCAGATGGAACTGAATTGCTGCTCAGCGGAATGACCCTTTTTAGAGATATATTTGGTAATGTTACCTCCAAAGCCTATGTTGCCAGAATCAATGCACAGGATGGGGCGTTAATCAAGCTTTGCACTTTCTTTGCACATCAATTAGGCGGCACTCCAAGCCACTCTGTCGAATTGCCTACGGCGCAATATGATGCCGATGGAAATATTGTATTGGCAAGCCTAATTATAAATGAAGCATTTGATATACATGCCATACGAATGGATTTGGAAGGTAATATTATAGATAATACGACCATCTTTTCTAATTTAAATGGCTTTCCATTTCCCTATTCTTGGCGTTTTAATAAGGTGGAAGATATTCTTTATCTAAGTGGTTCTTATCCAGTTGAAGGAGGTGAGAAGGAAGCATTTGTGGCGAGACTTGGTGCTAATATTGTATCAACGTCAGTTTCCGAAAATATTACCGTTCCAATTTCATTTAAGACTTCCCCCAATCCAACGGATGGACTGCTTAATATCCAATGGAATAATGAAACGAATGGAGAGTATCAGGTTAAGATAATCAATCAGTTAAGTCAAGAAATACAAACTTATAAGGGGACCGTTTTTTCTGGACCCATGAATCTTGAATTTAATATTGAGCATTTGCCAGCAGGCGTTTATTTTGTCAAATTAGAATTGGAGAATGGGTTTGCTGTTCAGTCTTTAGTGAAAAAGTAGTATGCTTAAATTCAATTTATGGGTTTTGCTAATAGGTAGGCTAGATAGGATTGGAACACGGATTTAATGGATTCAACGGTTGCTGCACATGACTTGCTCTAGGTCGTATGCTCCTTCTATTGGCTGCTTTTATTCTAACAAGTATTTATCTAACATGGGGCG
>CAYMSC010000782.1:0-1781 GCA_964392805.1 uncultured Saprospiraceae bacterium | reverse complement strand
GGAGCAAAAGAAGCCGTCCTAGATGTTCAAGTTATTGTTTTGCCGTTACTTACATTAATACTCAAGTCAATATGCTAGCCAATTTTGAATGATGAATATTGTTAAAAATAAGCGTGTAATTATTTAAAATATTTATAGCTGTTATTTTTTCACGTTATTCTGAATTCAATCCCGATAATTTCAATCGAGGTAAAATTCAAAATTGGCGATAACATTGCAAAGTAGTATTAAACAAATACTAATTTACAACAGCCAGAAAGCTATCACTATCTTTCTGGCTGTTTAATTTAAGGCAGTATTATTTTATTTAAGGCAGTATTATTCTATTTATAAAACACTGATAATGATTTATTTAATAAGTTAAAGTTAATTTATTTTCGATAGATTTTAATTATTTTTTGTAGTTTTAAAAATCAATTTTTTTAAAAGAGAGACTACACGCTTACCCAAACTATCTTTCTTAAATACCTATTTAATCAACCCCAAAAATTTTCCAAAATGCCTGAAGTTTCCACTTCTATACCAGCTAATAATGAGGTAAGCATATCTACATCAGAAGATTATCCAAGCGTAGCTTTAACAACTTCGACCGGTTTAGTTTTTGTCAAAAAAACAGATATATTATATTGTTTAGCAGAAAATTCTTACACCAATGTTTATTTAAAGGGAGGCCGAAAAGTTACCGTCTCGAAGCATTTAAAAAAAGTAGAACAAGCGCTTCCGAAAGCTACTTTTGTACGCATCCATGATTCTCATTTAATTAATTTGCAACATTTGGTTCGTTATGTAAACGACAACCATAGTTGTGTATTGATGTCGAATGGAGAAGAATTAGGTGTCTCTAGAAACAAACGTAAAGAGTTTTTGCAGCGATTTGTAAAAATTTAAAAGGAAAAGTCTAATTAATTTTAAATTTTAAACCACCTTCAGCGGGAATTGAAGTTGAGATTGAGATTTGAAAATTAAATTTTACTTAGTCCCTAATAGGACTTGGGGACAAATCCCAATTGCGCCCAAAATAAAACTATATAAAATTTTATATTAAAAATAAAAATAAAAATAAATGTTCCTTTTTTTTTGTTAATCCTTTCAAAATATATAACTTTAGGACATAAAATAGGACTCTCTTGAAAAGTTGTGCCTTCCGCATAGTTTTTCTTTAAAATTATATATAAGTAATAAATAATTTTCTTCTCTCTCAATTTCAATTCAAAATATAAATTATAGACTTATTAAATTAGGTCTCTTTATACCAACATCGCTATAAACTATCATCGATGAATTAATTCGTAGGAATCATCCATTAATAAGCTTAAAACAATTTATTAATCGTTTATTCTTATAATCATTTGATATTATAGCCTAGCTAAATCTAGTTTGAAGAATGGAGAAAAGTATAGGAAATTATAATCTAGCTTTTTTTCAACAAAATCAAGTAAAACAAAAGTAAAATAACCCCAAAAAAATATTACACATACTATTAGAGAATACATTAAACATTGCCATAGGCACAAACATCATAGCACTATCGCTTCATAGTGTGTTTTTTTGGTATTATAATGCAATTCTTTAGTATTTCTAAGTAATAAATTGGGATCACAATTAAAACAACAAGTTTACATACTTGTTAAAGATATTCATATCTCTATAAATCAAGAATCATGAAATTTTATTTTCAGATTTTTACTAAGTAACGACGAAATAATAAGTTGGTCATCTGGACGAGGTTATTTTGGTTCTAGTTTTTCTTTAAAAGAGGGAGTATTGTTGATACTATGACC
>CAYMSC010000781.1:0-1802 GCA_964392805.1 uncultured Saprospiraceae bacterium | reverse complement strand
TTTATTTTTTCAATTATACTATGACTTAAATTTGAACATCTTCTAAATTAGTCACCTTGATAATACCTATAACTTTGATATGATTATTAGATAGACATACCTTTAGATGTCTAAAAGTACACAATGATAATTGCTAAAATTGAAGAGGCAATTAAAGGTAAACCTTACCAATTACTAACAATTATTTGCTACCCTTGATGTTTTATAATCATCAAAGTTAGTATCCTATATTAATGTTATTGAGAGATTTTGTACTCGAATTTATCGAATTTTGAGAAGAGTAGGATTAAATATAAGCACAATGTATAATTTTTTTTTTAAAATTTTTCAATTTTTATTATTTAATTTGAAAACTAGTGTTTAACCAAACATGATTTGACGGGTAGTAAAGCCTTCAGGCTTTCCGGTCTCTAGCCTTTAGGCTAGACATAAGTTCCCTTCAAAAAATACAGACCTAAAGGTCTTTGACGGGAAAGCCTAAAGACTTTTCTACCGCCCGTCATTTTAAATTTGGTCGAACACTAGTGTTCGACCAAATTTAAAATGACGGGTAGGCTGGTCAAAACGCTTGGAGGTCTGAGAGACGCTCCAAGGTTTCCATCTCTGGACCTTGGAGCGTCTTCAAGACCTCCAAGTGTCTATTCGCAAAAATGCACGACCCATCAAATCATGTTTGGTCAAACACTAGTATCCAACTTTGACCGCATCAAATCAGCAGGGTAGTGCTGCGCCGCTTTATAAAATAAAAACAAGGAAATAGGCCCTGTAAAATAAATAATAGTAAAAGCCCATCTCAAAGCATACTCATTATAAGTAGGAGCTAACCAATCGCTTAATAGGCCAACGACCATTGGACCCATTCCCAAACCTATTAAATTGAGGATGAAAAATAAAATAGCGGAAGCAAAGGCTCGACTATTTGCCGCCACTAAATTATGCGTAACAGCTAAAGCTGGACCTAAATATAAAGGGGTTAATAAGTTAGTGAAAAAGGTAATCATTAAAACTAGTTGGGTATTTTCGCTAAAAATGACAATCGTTGAGGGTATAAATTTGATTAAACCTGCAATTAAGGGTATCCATATGTACCAACGAACATCTTTTTCACCCAATTTATCTGCTAGATAACCACCTAAAAATACGCCTAAACCACCGCCAATACCTGTCGTCAAGGATAACCAGGTACCAATCGTCACACTATCCAATCCATGTACTCGATACAGAAACGGCGGAGTAAAATTACCAACCCCATAAGAACCAAAAGCATTTAAGGAGCAAGCAAAGGCTAGGAAAATAAAAGTTTTATAAGAAAATAGTTTTTTGGTAACCGTCATTAAATCATCGGTGATTGCTGTTTGCTGTTTAGGGGCATCAAACTGACCTCTTTTCGGTTCTTTGATGGTAAAAAAAACAACGAGGGCATATAAAACACCAGGAATACCAATTGCCATAAAAGCGATTCGCCAACCAAAATATTGGTCAATCCAACCACCTGCCAAAAAGCCAAATAGAATACCGATATAAATCCCCATCGAATAAATGGATAGTGCCGTAGCTCGTTTTTCTGGAGGAAAATAATCTGAAATGATGGAATGTGCAGGTGGACTGCCGCCTGCTTCGCCCACGCCGACCCCGATTCTAGCTAAAAGTAGATGCCAGTAGTTGAGTGCAAAACCAGAGATTGCCGTCATCGCACTCCAAACAGTTAGGGAAATAGCCACTACATTCTTTCGATTGTTCCTATCTGCATATCTGGCAATGGGCAAACCCAAGGTCACATAAAAAATAGCAAAAGCAAATCC
>CAYMSC010000780.1:0-1815 GCA_964392805.1 uncultured Saprospiraceae bacterium | reverse complement strand
CGTATTTAAAATTCAGCAGATGTTATCATTTTAGATAAAATTAGTTACTATGCCTAAAAAAAATATCCTTCTCTATAGCTTGTGCTTATTCCTAGTCTTTCAATATGCGTGTAGTGGAGATGCAAATAAGCCTACTCGGGAGACTACGGATACTTCTAAAGAAGCAACCAAAGAAGCACAACTAACCGAAAATAATACGGACAAAAACGCCTATTTCGGAGACTTGCACATTCATACCAGTTGGTCCTTTGATGCTTTTGTATTCAATGTGAAAATTGACCCTGATGATGCTTACCGATTTGGTAAAGGAGAAGCCATTGACCATATAGGAGGTAGACAAATAAAGATTAATCGTCCCTTGGATTTTATGGCTGTCACGGAACATGCAGAATATATGGGCTTATACCTTCAATTAACCGATGAAGCGGCAGGGTTAGCGGATTCCGAATTGGCAGAAAGCTTGCGGAGTCCTGACCGCGAGCAATCTACGAAAGGATTCTATCATTTGGGTAATTCTATGGGAGCAGGAAAACAAATAGGAGAATTAGAGAATGTTCCTTTTAGAAAAAATATCTGGAAAAGAGTGGTCTCTATTGCAGATAAACACAATCAACCAGAGACTTTTACCACTTTTCCTGCCTATGAATGGACGGTCACCAAACGGTTTCCAGAAACGCCAAATGTGGCTCGAAACCTACATAGAAATATTATTTTTAGAAGTAGTGAAGTCCCTGAAATGCCCTTCTCTAACTTCGATTCTAAAAATCCTGAAGATTTATGGAAATGGATGGAGCAGCAAAGAGTTAATGGAATGGAATTGATGGCCATTCCACATAATGCCAATAAGAGTGATGGTTTAATGTATCCTTCTACCTATTGGGATGGTCAAGCCATTGATGCGGAATATGCCAAATTGCGAATGAGAAACGAACCGATTAGTGAGGTATCACAAATCAAAGGCTCTTCGATGACCCATCCCGCTTTAAGCCCTGATGATGATTTTGCCAGTTTTGAAATAACTAATCTAACTTTTGGGTCAGCTCCGATACAAAGTAAACCTCAAGGAAGTTATGTTCGACAGGCATTAAAAGATGGCTTGAATTATCAAAAAAATATTGGAGCGAATCCTTATAAATTTGGCTTTATTGGCAGTACTGATAGTCATAATGGCTCAAGCCCAGCGGAAGAAAACAATTATAGCGGAAAAATAGGGATTGTAGATTTTTCAGATAAACAACGTAGGAGTGGTCAGGAAAATGTTACCCGCTGGGATAGATGGAGTGCAGGTAGTTTGGCAGGGGTATGGGCAGTAGAAAATACTCGACCAGCCCTGTTTGATGCTATGCAGCGAAAAGAAACATTTGCTACTTCTGGCCCTAGGATTAAAGTGCGATTTTATGGTAGTTGGCAATTTCCCGAAACTATTTTAGAAGAGGAAAATTGGGTCGATGCAGCTTCGAAAGTGGGCGTGCCTATGGGAAGCGATTTACCGCCATCTACTAAAGTTGATAAAGTCCCTTCTTTTTTAGTTTGGGCGATTAAAGATGCAGAAAGTGGAAATTTAGATAGGATTCAAATTATCAAAGGTTGGACCGATAAGGACGGCAATACACAAGAAAAGATTTTTGAGGTTGTTTGGGCTGAGAATAGAACCTTAGATGCTAAAGGAAAATTGACGCGTATAGGAAATACAGTAGATGTAGCGAATGCTAGTTATGAAAATAGTATTGGGGCGGTTAGTTTACAAACTGTTTGGACAGACCCTGAATTTGATGCCGAACAAGAAGCCTTTTATTATGCCAGAGTTTTAGAAAT
>CAYMSC010000779.1:0-1826 GCA_964392805.1 uncultured Saprospiraceae bacterium | reverse complement strand
GATTTGCCCTACGCACAACCGCTGGATATTTTACAATCTTATTTAGGTTGTTTAGGTACAAATCGGTATGAAATCATGCGTAAATTCAGAAAAGATATTCATGAATTTATGCTGGACCCTACAATGGAAAAATTTGACCCAAGTGCTGACGAAGCATTCCGAAGTCATTTATTACGTTATCCTGTTAATCATGATATAGCTTTAGCCTATTTAGGTATTACCAAAAAGGAATATGAGGCGCTCTATACCAACGATTCAACTATTACCTATCCCTTTGAATTGTTTGGCTTTTCAAAGGAATTGATTGAAATCAATACAACAAGTCCTGGACAAGAATGGTATTGGATAAGATATAATGATTTTCTAAAAAAGTTTGGGCTAGATAATTGTGCCTTCTCTGAATTTCATGAGGCAATCAAAGATTGGGATTTAATCAATTTTGAAGTAGTAAAAGCAGATGGAACACCAGGAGAACTAACAGAAAAAGGATTTTGCTTTGCTAATGATTGGATTATACAATTTGAAAGTCAAACAGATAATGAAGCTTTTATAAAAACAATGCTTTTTATTCGCCTCTGGCAAAAAGTAAAAAATTGTTTTTCTATAAAACAGTTAAGAGATATTTCTGAAGCATTTAACTTTTTTGACTCAGCCAGTAATGATGTCCACCCCAATTTAATTAGAAAGTTAGCCGCTTTCAAAATGCTTCACAAGGAATTTGGCTTGCCATTAACTAATGGAACCGATAGTTCAGGACAGACAGGCGTTAATCGAACCCATTTATTAGCACTTTGGAAAGACCAAACTTGGATAAATAGCTCCAATGAAAATAAAGTTTTATGGGAATGGGCTATTCAATGCTTTTTAGAAAAGGTTCAAGACTATGCTATCAAAACGTTTCAAGCCGACTTTCGGCCAGACGGATTTACTGAATTGCTCAAAGAAAATCTCAATCCACTCGCAGTCTTAGTTGGTTTTGATAATTCGATTCCAGCACAACAATGGAATTTTTGCCCGACTCATACCATCCGTTTTGCTGAATTTATTGCTAAGTTTTATGCCTCTGATTTTACATTCGGAGAATTGATGTGGCTTTTTACCAATCAGCACATAGGAGGAGATGACCCATTTCCTTTACAATCTCCAAGTGAAGCTTTGTGCTTTCCACTAGATATACCAGATAATGAGTTAGAATTTTCTTTAGCCGCACTTAGAGAAAAACTCTGTGCTATTGATATTAGTGAGGAAGAAGCACAAACATGGACTTGGCAAAAAATAGAAGCTACTTTCCAGAATGAATTTTGTTTAGATACCACAGATACTTCTCTACAAAGTTTAGCAGAAAAGTTTTTCCCAAATATCCTAGCAAATTGTGGTTTTCCCGTAGATGTTGGCAAAAGAAGATTTAGTCATAAAGTAACTTCCAATGCAGCACTTTGGAACACCACCAATCCACAAAGTCCATTTCAATATGATTCAGGGAATGGAGAATTATGGTATGAACTACCATTAAACTTAGAAGCACTTTACACTAAATTAAGTCGAGTTCGTTCCTTAGCACCTATTGAAGCTAAAGCAGTGAGAGATTTAACGTATCAACCAATCACTTTGCTCGCCTCTTTTTCTTATTTATTTCCAAATTTCTCGGAAGTATGGGTAAAATTAATTGGTCAACAAAACCAAGAAGAGCGTTTTGCTTATTTCCAAAAACAATTTGCCTTATTCTATAAACGCAGTCAATGTATTGCTGATTTTACTGCTGAAGCAGCCGCATCTATTACTTGTATTGAGAAAAAGGATGGTAAAAAAATTGCTTGGACTATTTT
>CAYMSC010000778.1:0-1840 GCA_964392805.1 uncultured Saprospiraceae bacterium | reverse complement strand
CCCTAATTCAAATTAACAGGCACCAACTTAACCGCATCTCCCGGCTGAATCAATCGCCCAGTTTCAGAAGTCGTATTCGTACCAATTCCACTACTTTGCAAAATTTTATAAACCTCTGCGGTGGTCAATGTTGGATTAATACTTTTCATCACCCCCACAAAACCAGAAACATAAGGCGTTGCCATTGACGTACCATTCAAGGATTTATATTCATTTTTTGGAAAAGTAGAATAAATATTAACGCCCGGTGCAGCTACGCCCATAGCTAAATCAGAGACATAATTAGAAAAGGTTGCTCGCTTTAGTTGCTCATCTACGGCACTAACGGCAATCACGCCTTTGACATTGGCAGGGGCATAATTTTTTGCATTATCATTAGAATTTCCTGCTGCTACTATTACGATTGCACCCGCATCATTTGCATATTTAATGGCTTGTTCGTAAGCCTTTTGTTTCGTAGGGTTAGAACGACCTCCCAAAGACATCGAAATCACATCTACTTTATTATCCGCCGCTTCAATGATACCATTGACGATGCTTTTTTGAGTCCCCATTCCAAAGTTATTTAAGACGGGAATACTGGTAATTTGCACAAAATCATTATTCTGAGAAAAAGAGGCTACTCCGATTGCATTATTGGAGACCGCTCCTGCAATCCCTGCACAATGGGTGCCGTGACCTTGTGTATCTTTATCGTATTTGGTTCTGATAGATTTATAATTACCTGCTAAATCTTCATGCTTGGCATCTACGCCTGTATCTAAAATAGCAATAGTGGCTTTGCGCTGCGGTTGAATTTTAGCTTCTTTAATACTTTTATATAATTGGTCAATACCCATTGCCTCAAATCCCCACATCTGTTCTAAGCCGGGGTCATTAATACCATATTTTTGCTCAATAGGTTTTGGCAATTTGGTCGATTCTATGGGGGAAATTGTAATCATTTCATTTTCTTCCACCCAATCCACCATAAGGGTTTTGTATAATTCTTTTTCTATGGTTGCTAGATTACCTAGTTGATTATTAGGAACGTTTAAAACATAGAAATCATCTAAATCTGTGAAATCTGCATTTGCAGGATGGAAAGCTCTTTGGTGGCTAATTCCAAATTTATCTAAAGTGGATTGAATATCAGCTATGGTATGCCCTTCATTGATTTCAACTAAAAACTCTCCCGCTTCATCTAAATCGGTCATTTGTTTGGAAGTCGTATTTTCACCGAGTGGCGTATTCGCATCTTCGGCATTCAGAGGATTTCCGCCTTCTGGAAAAGTGGCTTGTAAAATATCCATGCCTCTCATACCGACCATGCCGTAAAGACCGAATAATAAGCCAAAAAAGAGCAGCTTATTTTTTCTGAAAAAACTAAAAAATTGAGAAACTAAGCCTAAGACGACTAAATCTCTAAATAGTACAAATAATTTATAGGGCAACTCTCCTTGAGCCATTCCCAATGAAAGGAGGTAGACAAAAAAGCCACCTAAAAATAATTTGCTCATTTGGCGACTGCGTCGCTTATTGTCTTGGACATAAAACCAACCAATCAAACCACTCAGGCTCACTAAATAACTTATTGGATATAATAAATCTATCATGTTTTTTACTTTTCTAATCCACTAACTTGAAAGAAATAGTTTATTATAATTTCTTTTCTTTAATGGATTTTAAATTTTGGAGTATTTTGGGTAATAGTATTTCAATTTTGATTATTGTTATGCTATCTACTTATTTGAAAACTACGGATAATTCAGTATTAACTTTTTTTACACTAAAAATTCGTCTTATTCTAGTGTTTTCCCCCTTTGGAGGGGGCTAGGGGGAGGATTATTTAAATTCTTTA
>CAYMSC010000777.1:0-1859 GCA_964392805.1 uncultured Saprospiraceae bacterium | reverse complement strand
GGATCAAAAGAAGCCGTCCTAGATGTTCAAGTTATTGTTTTGCCGTTACTTAAAATGAATCGTTTATTTAACTAATCGTCCGACGAGAATCTCCATTTATTTTTATCGCGTTCCTTATATATTTTTCATCAATATTATTTACCACTTGACACCTTATTTACAAAAGCAAGCCTTGTACCAACCCTTCTTTTATCAACGAGTTTCTACTAATTTAGGAATCGTAGTGGTTATTCCTGCTTACAAAGAAGAATTTTTATTATTAAGTTTAATGTCTTTGAAGAAATGCAAATTGCCATTGGCTGATGTGGAAGTAATCGTAGTGGTGAATGATTCGGTATTAGATAATGCAAAGACTAAAAAATTAAATCAAAAAATATTTGAACAGGCAACAGCCTGGAGTGAAAAAAATAGTCGACCAAGAATGCGCTTTCGCATTCTTTATAAAGGGGAACTACCAAAAAAGACGGGTGGAGTAGGATTGGCTAGAAAAATAGGTATGGATGAAGCTTGTTATCGTTTTGGAAAAGCCAAGGTTAAAAAAGGAATTATTGTTTGTTTTGATGCAGATAGCAAGTGTGAAGAAAATTATTTGCTAGCCATTGAGAACCATTTTAAACAACATCCAAGAACTTCTGCTTGTAGCATTCATTTTGAACATCCGATTCGTGGATACGACTTTGAAGAATCTGTTTATCAAGCTATCATCGCTTATGAATTGCATCTTCGATATTTTATTAATGTTCAGGAATGGGCAGGGTTTCCATTTGCCTATCAGACAATAGGTTCTAGTATGGCAGTTCGTTCTGATTATTATCAGAAACAAGGTGGGATGAATCGCCGTAAAGCAGGAGAGGATTTTTATTTTTTACAAAAATTTATTGCCCTTGGTAATTTTACTAATTTGAATTCGACAACAGTTATTCCTTCGCCTAGAATTTCTGACAGAGTTCCTTTTGGAACGGGGAAAGCAGTGGGGGAGATTAGGAAACAAAAAGGACAATACAACACTTATAATATACAGACTTTTAAAGATTTAAAAACCTTTGTTAAGCAATTAAAAAAAATATATGAGTCGGTAAATAGTTGGAAAACGCTTGATTTACCCAATTCTGTGGCTCAATATCTGGAATTACATAACTTTGACGAACGATTGACAGAAATAAGACAGCATACTACGAGTTTTTACTCTTTTAAAAAACGATTTTTTCACTGGTTTAATGCTTTTCAAGTAATGAAATTTGCTCATTTTGCAAGAGACCACTTTTATGAGAATATTTCTGTCGAATCTGCTGCTTTAGCTTTATTAAAGGAAAAGACTATAGCCCCAAATGAGGAAGACCAAAAAACGCTTTTATTGCTTTACAGAAGGCTAGATAAAGCCAAATAAAAACTCTATTCTAAATAAAAAAGCCAATCAACCCTTTTAAATTATTGAGTTAAATAGTACATTGCTTACCAAAATAAAAGATACCGACAATGAAAGAAAAAATAAGACTAGAAGAACATTATTCGCGTAAAAAAAATTGGATGCTTTGGGGTCCTTATTTGAGTGAACGACAATGGGGTACTGTGCGTGAGGATTACAGTCCCAATGGAACCGCTTGGGAATATTTTCCGCATGACCATGCTCGTAGTAGACAATTCCGCTGGGGAGAAGATGGTATCGCAGGCATCAGTGACAAGAAGTGTAATCTTTGTTTTGCCGTTGGGATGTGGAATGGAAAAGATGTCATTATCAAAGAACGCTTATTTGGGCTAACGGGAAATCAAGGAAATCATGCCGAAGATGTCAAGGAATTGTATTATTATTTGGATAGTACACCGACCCATTCTTATATGAAGCATTTGTATAAATACCC
>CAYMSC010000776.1:0-1874 GCA_964392805.1 uncultured Saprospiraceae bacterium | reverse complement strand
GAAAACTTATTGCGAATATTGGGAATGGTTGGTCTAAAAACTCATTATCATAAACCTGTGTCTCTTTTGCCGCCCAAAGTAACAAACCAGAACCAGGAACATTGGATGCCGCTATATTGCCTGGTGGTGCAAAATTGAATAGATTATTACCATATATTTTATTATGATGCACTTTAATATTTTTACAGTAGCGGGTTAATCCAGGAATGTCTAAAACGGTCATGCCTGAAGTATTATTAAATGCCTCGTTATTATACACTTCTACGTTGACCGAATTTTCTACATTTATACCACATACATTTTCCAAGGCTTTATTATTTCTAATCACAATATTTTCTGATTGTCCGATATACAAACCAGAGTCAGAAGCTCTTAAAGCAACACAATTTTCAATTAGCACATTTTTACATATAACTGGATAAATACCATAAGCACCTAATTTTGTATTAGGGACATCTGTCCACTCTGTTTTAATTCTTCTAAAGGTCAATGTATCTGTATAGATAGCTTTGATATTATCGCCAATAGCATCTTGAATGGTAAAGCCCTCAAGCGTCACATTTTTACAATTTGCTACTCGAATACCTTCCGCACCTTCTGCTTGCTCTCGGAAAGAAAGGACCGTTTTATCCATTCCTGCCCCTTGGATGGTCACGTTTCGTTTTCCATCCAAAATCAAAGCTTTGGAAAATTTAAAATGACCTGCTGGTAATTTAATGGTCTCTCCATCTTTAGCTAATAGAAATAATTTTTGAAAATCGGACTCTAAATCAGCAAATTCCGACATAGGTTTTTGGGGACGGTCTTCATGCACTTGATAATCTGCGGTCTTCCACCAAACAAACCCACTCACTAAAAGAACAGCTAAAAGGAGGAAAGTATATTTTAAAAATTTTTTCATGACTATTCGTTTTGATTATTGATAAATTAATACTACGAAAATATGAGCAATTATTCATTTTGACAAACAAATATGAGTAAAAACTCATTTTGCATTCAAAAATCCTTACTTTTGTAGAAAATAAAGTAAATTATTGACTAGAAAATAAGTAGATGCAGGAAAAATTAATAGTAAAACCAAAACAGAGACGTAGCATTTTAACCAAACAAAAGATTAAAAAAGCAGCCAGAAATTTATTTGCGGAAAAGGGATACTATGCTATTACTTCTAATAACATTGCAGCGACAGCCAAGGTACCGATTGGTAGTTTTTACAATTACTTTGGTAATAAAAAAGGCGTTTTATTAGAGTTGATTAAAGAATTCAACGACGTCTTTCATCTTGAAACACTAGAGCAGGATAGAAGTGAAATCCAACAGCTTAACTCAAAAGCCGAAGTTTTACAATTTTTAACAACCTCTTTAAAACGCAATGTGCTATCGTCTATTTTAGCAGACCCTTTTTACAAGATTATTCACGCCCTCCAATTTACAGAACCAGATGTGCTCCAATTGTCAGAAGAAATTCGTACTGCGGAGATAAAATCGTTGACACTATTCCTTCAAAAAATTAATGAATTTCATCCGGTCCAAGATATTCCGCTAACGGCAAAAATAATGCATTCTACTATAGAAAATATTATCCTGTACATCCACCATTTAGGGACCAAACATGAACAAGATGCTTTAATACAAAAAACAGCTAAAATGTTTTATGGCTTGTTATTTCATGCTTGATAAGATTTTTGCCCTAGAAAAACATGGGTATAAAAAATTATATATCTACATATTTCTGAACAGCCTACCCTCAAGCCATTTTAACTATTCAGGTGTAACAATAGACCGATTTAATTCAATAACTTTCCCTTGCCGCAAAATTTTCATCGACACCTGTTCTCCCTCTTTTAAGTGTTCAATGGCATGTTTTATATTAT
>CAYMSC010000775.1:0-1875 GCA_964392805.1 uncultured Saprospiraceae bacterium | reverse complement strand
GTCTGACTTCTGACCTCTTTTCAAAATCACTCTTTTATCCCGTTTGGAGTATAAGTTATTCATTAGAAACTATGAATTATACATGAAATATATAAATGCTTTCCTAATTTTTATTTTGACTATAAGCCAGCTTTCTGCCCAGTCCAACGAAGACACCAACCTTTGGTTTGGTTTTATGGAACATATTGATTTTGGAAGGGCAACAATGGTTGTAATGATTACTTCCAAACAAAATACAAGCGGAACAGTAACACTACCATTATTAAATTGGTCAACCTCTTTTACCGTAGCAGCCAACCAAGTGGAAATTATACAATTGCCTCCAGATGCCGAAACACTAGGGGCAGAAACGATTACTCAAACGGGCGTTCAAATCCTGTCAGAAGTTCCTGTTTCAGCTTATATCCATCAATATTTTAACTTTCGTTCCGAAGCATCTATTGTCTTGCCTATTGATGCTATTTCTACGGAATATTTTGTGATGTCTTATTCGGGGGTTCAACAAGGAGGTACAAATTATTTATCCGAATTTTTAATTGTAGCTACAGAAAACGAAACCGCTGTTACAATAAACCCGAGTGACCAAACTAAGAGCAGTAAAAGCCCTAATAGTCCTTTTACGGTGATATTGAACAGAGGGGAAAGTTATCAAGTACAAGCAGCGAATGCCTCAAGTGATTTAACGGGTTCTCATATCCTTTCAGACAAAAAAATAGCTGTTTTTGGCGGTAACTCATGGACGCAAGTACCAAGGACTTGTGGCACAAGAGATAATTTATTAGAACAAATGTATCCTGTTTCTACCTGGGGTAGACAGGTTGTGACAGTTTCTAGTGACCAAACTAATTTTGATGTATTTCGGATATTGGCTTCGGAAGATAATACAGTGGTAGAAGTACAGGGTAGCACTACTCGAAGTTTTACTTTAAATAGAGGAGATTGGAGCGAATATCAATCTTCTGAGGCTAATTTTATTGTTGGGGATAAACCTATTTTAGTCGCTCAATATTTAGTTGGACAAAATTGTAATGGCCATATTTACGGCGACCCCTCAATGGTTTTATTAAATAGTATTGAACAGACGAGAGACACTGTGACACTTTTTAATTCTAGTTTTCAAGAAATTGAAGAGAATTATATCAATGTAATCACTAGAACAGATGATACGGACATCATTATTTTTGACGGACAACCCTTGATTGAACAAGGCATCACTTTTAGCCAAGTAGGCGTTAATGGCGAGTTTAGTTTTGCGAGGGTTAATGTTCAAGCAGGGGCGCATACGATAAGTTCGGATGGATGTGGAGTGATGGCGACTGCCTATGGTTATGGATTTGCTGAATCCTATGCGTATAGTGGAGGGGCAAGTTTTTCAAGCATTAATGTGAATCCTATACCCGATGGTGGTTGTTTGAATGATACGGTATTCTTTGACACTGGTTTGTCAGAGAATGGGTATAATTTTAGGTGGGATTTGGGCGATGGAAATAGTACGACCGATGCAAAATTTGAACATTTTTATCCTAATCTTGGTGCTTATCCAGTGTCTTTAATTTTAGAAGACGAATGTATTGGTACCATTGATACTTTGTTTAAAAACTTGCAAATTACCCTTAGAGAAGCAGTTAATGCTGCGGACGATATACAAATTTGTGAGGGAGAATCTTTTCAGTTCGGTAGAGGGCTTTAGCAAAAAAATAACCTACGCAGCATAATAAATAGGATTGGTAAACGGATTCAAGGGGTACTTTACATGAATTGCTCTTGGTCTCCGAAGTTTCGGAGCAGGCTGTGTGCCGTTTTGCATAGGTTATTTTTTTCGTTTTCCCTTATATCACTTTTATCTTTATTCTAAATCGTTACTTTTGCTACTAA
>CAYMSC010000774.1:0-1879 GCA_964392805.1 uncultured Saprospiraceae bacterium | reverse complement strand
AAAGGTCATCCGTCGTAAACGCATAATTATGAATAGAAATATAATGGAAATAATCTCGAAGATTTTTCCCATATACATCCAATTGACTAGGGACCATATCGTCGATGTATTGATTGGGGTCAATTCCACAACCTGGTGTGTCATCATGTGCCGTCAATCCACCTGTCGATAGTTTCATTCGCCATCCACTTTTATCTATTGAACCATATGCGGCTTGCATCGCTTCTATAACGCCCCAAGTTATCTCAATATAGGCATCTCTGCCGGGGTCTTCTCCCCAAGGTTCACTACCTAATTCTAGCACATCGACTAAGCAAGGTTGCGCATTATCCGCAGGGCAGAAAGTAGCGATAAAAGAAGTCGCATAATCCCTAGCATTTTTTCTGATATTCGGCAAACTAACACCCCATTCTTCGGCGGTGTACCATTTATTTGGGTAGCCTTTTCCCTTTACAAACCCACAAGTAATGTCTTCTGGTACGCCTGCTACGGGAACAGGAGAGGGGGTGTAAATAGCTTCAATAGAAGCGTAAATTTCATCAATATTATAAGCACCATTGGCATTTTTCCAAGAACAATACCGTTGTTTCCATTCAAAAAAGGGGCTACTACCTGCTTGCCCAACAGTTGGTACGTCACAAGAAATGGTATCTGAACAATTTGGTACAGTAAAATCACAACCACAAGTATGCGGTTTCAATAAACCATCAATGTCATTGGGTACAAAACGATGCCTAAAGTCGAGTTCCATTAAATGGAAACTTCTAATATTTTTAATGGTATTTTGTGGTAAATAATTTTGGTCAAAGGCTTTTAGTTTAGCCCCTCCCGTTGTGCCGATTAGTTGTTGAAAACTGGTTGGATTAGGTTGGCTTGCTTCGGGGGCAAAAATGCCTGTGGTCAATTGACTGTGATGCCTTAGCCATTGACCGAAGATAGGGGTGTTAGATAAGAGGAAGGCGAAAATAAAAAATAGAAAGGTGCTGAAGAGTTGTCTAGCTTTTCCCATGTTCAAAGTTTTTGTTTTTGTGTTTGTTCTTTTTTGACGAAGATGGGGGAGGGAAGTAACGGTATTGTTAATATAGTGTTTTTTTTGGGAACAAATAGTCTTTCTAATATTCGAACAATCATGATTTGACGGATAGAAAAGCCTTCAGGCTTTCCCGTCCCTAGCCTTTAGGCTAGAAAGTTCTCTTTAAAAAATACAGATCTAAAGGTCTTTGATGGGAAAGCCTAAAGGCTTTTCTCTTTAAAAACAGCTTTCTATCTAATTACTAAAAAACCGTTTTCAACAAACACCCAGAATACCAAACATAGCCCATACTAGAAACAGCCACTAAATTGGATAAGACACCAAATATTTTCATTTGCACAAGACTATAGGTCTGCGTTTTAAAAAGAAGGAATAAATCTATCAATAACCAAATCAAAGCCATTGCCAACATGCCGCCAAAAACGTAATCCCCATAAGCATACACCAATAAAAAGACCTCTAGAGCAACAATGCAAATGATTAGTATTTTGGTTTTTTTCATGCCTAAAACGATGGCGGTCGTTGTTCTTCCTGCTTTTTTGTCGGGTATAATATCCATTACTTCTCCTATCAAATGAGATTGCCAAGCAAATAGGAGTAAATAAAAATAAGTCAAAGCAGGTAAGTCAGGCAAGTCATTTAAGAACATACTAAAAGGAACAATCATTAGATAGCCAACTTGACATAAGAGTTCAAGGGGTGGTCGACTTCTAAGACCATTCTTAGGTAAATTATACAATCCATTTATTACCACAAAAACTAACATCAAGCCTAAAAATGGGGTACCAATTTTATATAAAAGATAAGGCACAAAAATTATTTGTAAGACAAGTATTGGTTTCCACA
>CAYMSC010000773.1:0-1884 GCA_964392805.1 uncultured Saprospiraceae bacterium | reverse complement strand
CATCCCTTCGGGTTCAGAATTTTCATTCTTCATGGTCTGACTTCTGACCTCTTTTAATTATCAGTTTTCAATGTGATTATCTATCAATACTTAATAGGATTAATTTTTGAAAAAATACGCTAAATGAATATCCGTTATCTATTCACGCTCAAATTATTAGTTGTTTTACTTGTTTTCACTAGCTGTAAGCAAGAAGAGACACCCACAATTATCCCAACGCCTCCTCCTGTTATTCCTCCAACGACAACTCCTGATAATCCGCCTCCAGCAACAGAAAATTTTAGCATTGGATTTTATAATGTGGAGAATTTTTTTGATACCGAAGATGATGTTACGAATGAAAATGATGATGAATTTTTACCCAATGCTGCGAAAGAGTGGACACCTACCCGATATCAAGAAAAGATAAGCAATATTGGCTTAGTCATGGAAGGTATTAAATTTCCTATACTAATGGGTTTATGTGAAGTAGAAAATAAACAAGTGCTAGAAGATTTAGTGGCTTCTGATAAATTGCAAGACCAGGATTATGGCATTATTCATTTTGATTCGCCTGACTTTAGAGGGATTGATGTTGCACTTTTGTATAAAAAAGCAGCTTTTACCATTTTAGCATCAGAAACGATTGAAGTGGTATTACCAACTAGTGTTTCGCAATTTAGTACAACAAGAGATATTTTATTGGTGAAAGGAAGTTATCAAGAGGAGATAGTCTATATTTTTGTCAATCATTGGCCGTCAAGAAGTGGGGGAGAAGCAGCGACTTCTGGAAAAAGGGAATTTGCTGCTGCTGTTTTAAGACAGGAAATAGAGGATATTTTGGCAAGTGAACCAACTGCCAACATTATTGCCTTAGGAGACTTTAACGATGAGCCAATGAACGAAAGCATGCAAAATGTACTGATGGCAAATCTGACTAAACCTACGACTATCGATAATCAATTATACAATTGTGCTGCGCTAATAATGGATGAAAATGTGGGAAGTTTTTTCTTTGATGAATGGCAAATGCTTGACCAAGCAGTTGTATCTGGACAATTATTGGATGATAATGGAAAAATGAAAGTAGTTGACTATCATATTTTTAATGACCCACTAGTTTTATTTGACCACCCAACCGACGGACCAAGACCGAATCGAACATATGGAGGCGACGAGTATTTTGGAGGATTTAGTGACCATTTGGCTATATATTTGGAATTAATGAATCTGTAATACAGCTAATGAATTTTGAAAAAATAAATTTACCATTTCTAGTGCCTCTTTTGCACTTATTTACCACTTAAAAAACAGTTGTTATATCAGCATAACTCCTGTTTTGAAGCGAAAACTAAACACAAAATAGACTACTAGTAAATTGGTAAATCTATTTTAGAGCGTCAGATAAAAAAGCGATAAAAATCCGTTGCTAACTTAATCCGTTGCTAAAAAATAATTAGCAACGGATTCTAAACAAATTAAAAAATTAGTGAATATCTATTTTTAATCTGATGCTCTATTCCATTACTAAGCAATTTCAGTTATTAAATCTGCTTTATTTTTTCTAACTTTTTTGAGATTAACTAACCAGTCTTTATCTGCCTGTCTATAACCCAACGTTAGCACCACACAACTTCTTAAACCTTTTTCTCTTAAGCCTAATATTTCATCTACTTTCTCAGGAACAAAACCTTCAATCGGGGTAGCATCTACTTCTTCAAATGCTGCTGCAATGATGGCATGAGCAAAAGCGATATAAGCTTGTTTAGCCGCATGATTAAAATTTACTTCCGCATCTTTTTGAGGATAAGTGCTTAATAATAATTGGCGGTAATTTTCCCATCCTTCGTTTTTAAACCCTCTAATTTCATTGGTTAAGTCGAATTGTTTGTTAATTCGCTCAGG
>CAYMSC010000772.1:0-1896 GCA_964392805.1 uncultured Saprospiraceae bacterium | reverse complement strand
ACTTTTATCAGTCGTTTACATATTATAAAAACGACTTTTCGTTCGCCCTATACTTTTAATTTTAATTTGCATTTTGATTCATTCCTTACTTATGCTTCCCTATTTCCCAACCACTCTTTGCTAAATGCTTCTCCGCAAATGCGATAGCCTCTGGTTCTAATGTTGTTCCCATCGTATCATTCCAGCGATTTAAGAAACCAAAAAGCGCAATCGTCGCTCCAAAATCTACAATTTGCTTTTCTGAGAAATGTTTGCGTAGTTCCACAAAGTGTTCTTCTGTGACTCCGTTTGGCACTTGTCCTGCGGCAAAACCAAATCTTAAAGCGGCTTTTTCTGCTTCGTCAAAAAGTGGACTATTTTCAAAATCCCAAACTGCTTCAACCTGTTCAATGGAAGCACCATGGTGAAAAGCTTCTCCTACCGTATGTGCTTGGCAATAGCGACAACCACTGGCATTGCTGGAAACATGGGAAACCAAATTTTTCAAATACAAAGGCGCACGGTCTTTATCCTTCAAATTCTTAGCAGTCCATCCTAAGTTTTTAAAATTCATTTTTAAGGCGGTAAAAGGAGAAATTATGCCATCTTGCCCTATGATATTAGCAGTCAGCATCCCAAAACTCCCAACTAAGGCAGGAATTCGAGCCATTATTTTTATAGAATTGGGGACAAAACCCATATTCTTTTTAGCAGCCTCCATGATGGGTTTAATAATTTCTAAGGCTTTTCCTGATAGTGGTTTTAGTTTTGCCATTTTTCGTAATTTTTTTATTCTTTAAAAAGAATAGTAGCGTCAAAGTCATTATCAACTAATCCGATACTATTGATATTTGAATTTAAGCCTAAAGCAGTTATAAATGTAAGGAAAACTTGTTTATTAGTTTTAGTGGTTTCTTTAAAAATTTGAATTTTTTCTTGTAATTTTTGAGCATAATCTTTTGAGATGGAAAATACACCATTATAGAATTTTATTTCAACTAAATTAATAGTCTCATCATTTCGGTCAATTAATAAATCAATTTGAACACCTTGATTTTTTGCTGTTCCTTTTTTATAAAAAGAACTTGATTTTGTATAAACGCCTCCTATTTCAAGTGCTTTTTTAATTTGTGAAACATGTTTTAAACATAAATTTTCAAATGCGTAGCCACACCAAACTTTATAGGATTGACTACGACTGAATGTTGTCCAAACACCTTCTTTTTCGGCTAGATTTTTTTCGATAAAACGAAGATAAAAAATAGAATATTCATCGGTGAGTCGATATAAATTTCCTTTTTTCTTTTTGCCAAACGCTGGATAAGCGGTAATAAATCCAGATTCAGACAACTCTATTAATACGGTTGAAATTCTTCCGCTATCTGTTAGTTTAGTGTATTTGATTAAATCGACACGAGTCAACCCTTGCGGCTTACTTGCCAAAGTACGGATAAGTTTTAGGTGATAATCCGAATGCTGAAAAAGAGCAGGATAAAGGCTCAAAAATTCATCCCGTAAAAGTCCATTTTCGCTGAAGCATATTTTATCAATAATTTGAGTAGCACTTTGCCCTGATTCAATTTCCTTGAGATAATGAGGAATACCGCCCATCGCCATATAAACTTGAATTAATTGGTATTGCTTTAATTGAATGCCTCTGCTAGCTAAATATGCTTCTGATTCTGAAAGGGTAAAAGGAGTTAATCTAATTCGTTTAGTTACTCGATTATGTAGTCCTCCTTTATTGCGTAAAATTTTTTGAATCATCCAGGAAGCGGCAGAACCGCAGATAACTACTATAATATTTTGCTTGACTGCCCAAGAATTCCAAAAATAACTAAGTCCTTTTAGGAAACCTGATTTGTGCGTAGCCATCCAAGGGACTTCATCAAAAAAAACAACTCTTTTTTTATCTAG
>CAYMSC010000771.1:0-1924 GCA_964392805.1 uncultured Saprospiraceae bacterium | reverse complement strand
GGGGTCAAATGTGCCACAGAAACAGCATCTCCCGACAAATCATTGGCCACTCTCTGAGTCGGTGAATCTGGAGATAATAAATTGGGGAACGCCTTTTCTACTGCTTCTAATTTTTTATATATGGTATCGTATTCAAAATCACTAATGACGGGGTCATTTAAAACAGCATATCGCCATTCGTGGTATTGAATGACTTCACTCAAGACATTGATTTGGTCACTAGCTGCTAGTTCTGAAGTAGCAATTTCAGCAGTCAATAATTTTTTAGAAAGGTCAAATAAAGCTTTTTGTTTTTCTTTAGCGAACATAGATTTGGTTGTGTAGTTGGCTCTTGCCTAATGGATAAACGGGTTGATTTTTATAGCTTGGTTTGATAAATAGGCTATAATTTATCAAAATTTTTAAAACCACCCTAAAAAACTAAGATCATAGGCTAAGGAAAGTTGTTTGAAAATTTGGAAAAGTGAAAATCAAATTCTATGTCTTCGTCAATGAGATAATCTAATAACTCTAGAGCGAAGAAAAAGATGGAACAAACTAATCTATCGGGTCTAATCCTATGCAAAAATTTGCGCCAATCTTTATGCTCATACTTTGTAGCCAATTTAATTAACAGGGTAAATGCAAAAGCAGCCACCATGATTAGATTAGAAATAGCCATTGCAGATTTTAATCTAGTCTTATGCAATTGGAAAGAAGTAGACTTTAGGTCTTTAAAAAGGCATTCTATGCTATATCGCCTATCATAAGCCAGCATAATATCTTCTGGTTCTGATAAATTAGAAACTATCGGAATAGGGTCATCATATTTCGGGTCATGCCAATATAGAAAGTTGACGTTTTTAAATCGTTGTGCCGTAAATTCTACATTAGGAATGAACAAAAAATCTATTCCATCAGGAATAAAGAGTTTTTTTGGTTGAAAACGGTCATTATTTTCATATAAAATGGTATTACATGCAGTTCTAAGCGCATAATCCCAACCAACTTCCCGACAGAAACTTTGTAGTTCTATAGAATCAAATTCCCCATCGCCTAATAATCGAACGTCCTTATCTTTAGGTAATAATTGACCTAATTGCTGGTAAACTTGTTCAATTAATTTAAGATGCATTTGATTGGTAAAATGCCCTTTTGGTCCTTTCCTAACGACCCAACATAAGGGTATGCTTCTATTTTTATAGACTAAACTTATCATTAAAGCAACATGCTCATTGCCCATTTGTGAACCATCTATCACCAGATAAATGAATTTACCAGTACAAGCATGTTCTAGGAATAAGGGTAGAAATTGCTGAATATAAGGCAGATAATGCGTAGAGTAATCATTCCACGCATTGTCTAAAAAGTTTTTACAGGCTTTTTCCTTGCTAAACGCTGTAATTGTTTGGGGTAAACCGCTGCCCACAGCAGCCATTGTGCATTTTTTCTTGCGAAGCATGCCTGTGATTAGTCCGACTAGTTTCTTAAGGCGCTTTAGAGCATGTCCTTTTAATCCTTTTGGATACAGACTTAACATTTTTTGTAATATCTTGCGATATATTCTTTTTTTCATAAGCAGGTATTCTTTTGTTTTGTCGTGATTACAAAGAAAGCCTGCTTTATTTTTTTTTCAAATTACTTTTCCAAATTTTCAATGAACTTTTTTATTCGACAACACCTACTTTTTTAGGGTGGTTTTAAATAAAGTTAAATTGGAATTTGAAAAATAAAAGGAGAACTAAAAAAAGTTTTTCCAATTAAAGATAGTATTTGAGGATGAAATTTTAGGGTTGAGTATACAAATTTTGATTTTATTTTTGATGATTAATATATAAAAACTAAATTTTTGACCCTCCAAATGTATTTAATGTGACAGAGTAAGTGGATGTTTTGAAAGGAATGAACATTTATTTATTAACAAGCGTTCTTTGTTAAATATAGA
>CAYMSC010000770.1:0-1931 GCA_964392805.1 uncultured Saprospiraceae bacterium | reverse complement strand
ATTGGTTGATACAGTTTTAGAGATGGATGATTTGTTTGAGGGGGAATAATTGTTTTCTCATTGAACTTTTTATTTTTTAGTGAGCTTCAAGTAAAACTGTACTTATTTCTGCTGCAATAGTTTGTGCTTCTGATTCATCAATCACAGTAACAACAATATTTTTGTCCTCATCAGAGAAATTTAATTTTTCTTCAATCATTTTCGTTAATCTATCATTTTGTGGAAGAATACTCAATAAATAGACTTTTAAAGGTTGTTCGGCAGTTGCCAATTCTCTAATTCTACCATCCCATCGATAAATTTTTTCTTCAATGCTGCTTTCGTGTTTTAAGTCAAATGAAAGACTTTGAAAACAATGTAATGAACCATTTTGTACTGTTCTGTCAAATTCGATTGTTGTGAAATCAGTTCTAACACCCTTTGGCTTAAGTTGAGACGTTATGCCATACTTATCAAAATATTGTTTATAAACTCTTTTCCATGCATAAGCATCGTTACTTCTCTCTACAACTGAACCTTGATATTTTCCTATTACTTGATTATAAGTTTCACTAAATGCCAAGTCAAATTCAAAGTGCCAACCAGAGAAAGTTTTCGAAAAAAATAAGGCATTGTCATCTTTTGGTAAGACTAAAGTTGTTAACTCTTGAATGTTTTTTGAATCTATTAAAGATTGTTCTTTTTCTAAAGATTTTGCTAATTTTGAAAAATCTTTTTCTAATTGACGAAGAGTCCGCATTAAAAATGTGCTTGATATATTCCCAAAAAAATGAGATAATCTTTTGTACTTATTAACGAACTTTGCTTTTAGTACATTATTTTTTGCATCAAAAAAAACGATTCCGATATTAGCAAATTCTCCTGAAACAATATCGTGACGGTATCGCAATATTTGGTATTGATAAGTTATGCCATTAATATCTTGTTCCATATTTCATTGTTAAAAGTTTTAAAATTTGATTGTATATCAGTAAAATGTTTCTGAGTATTATTAAAATCAGATTCGGTCATCCATTCTCGGGGAATTGTTTCCCATGCTTTTGCCCAAAAGGAGCTAGTTATTTTTAAAAAAGGTCTCCTTATTTTTTGCCATTGAATTGCTCTATTATTAAACAACAATGGATAGAAAAAATGTTTTTTGCCCATTTCGATATCTATATCACTTAAAATCCAAGGGGTTGAGGATGCAAGAAAAGAAAACGTGGCTAAAAAACCATAAGGTAATTCATGGTCAATAACGAAAATATTTTCATTAACAATAAACATATTTGGTTTTATCTTATTCCTATCAGCATTTTGCATTAGCATATCAAATAAAAAAATACTTGCAGCTTGTTCTTTTTGTTTAGGTGTAAAATTTTGACTTTGTAGGGGAGGGATATTACCATCTAAATATTCACAACCGAAGTTTAACCCTTTGCTTTTGATTATTTTACTAAAGTCTGGATGAAATTGAATTCCATTTGTTTTTAGAAATTCATCCCGTACATTAACAATTACGGGGTTGGGAATATTAATACCTAACTCAGCTATAATGAAAGATGATAATAGTTCTCGACCACATGCTGATGCATCCATTCTTTCTGCACCTCTATATTTTAGAACGTAGTTATTGGAAGTTTTAGTTTCTAAATTAACTCCTTTTATTATAAGTGGGCGATTGGCACCAGACTCTGCAGTATTGTGGAACTGCATAGCTAGTACTTCTGATAGTTTAAATTGAGGATTAGTAATTTTGTTCATTAGTAGCTTTTGGATTGTATTCTTAACACTAAGATACATTTTTTAATAATAAAAACTGCCTTAATTATCTTTTACTAACTCATCAAAAGTCTTCTTGCCCCCCCAATAATAGCCAAACAACATATTTTTTTTCAAATGCCCCGCTCGATTAGGTTTTCCAATGCTTGTTTTTTTGACCAATTTATTAA
>CAYMSC010000769.1:0-1948 GCA_964392805.1 uncultured Saprospiraceae bacterium | reverse complement strand
TTTTTTGATTAAAATAGTTCATCAACTTTGTTTTTAAAATAAAATATGCTGAACAGAACAGATGTGGGTTGATAGCATTAGGGGAGCAACAAAAAAACATTCGTTCTGAATAGGTCCAGGTGCACCTCAACTAGATGTGTTACGAACACATGATTAAGGGGAAAATAGTACTTCTAAAAAAATTACTTTTTATGGCAATGGTAAATTATTTGCCTTTGGCCTAATAACAGGCGAGCATTATTGGCAGGAGCATCCGCTAAATCGAAGAAAGGATTCTAGGACAGAATTTTATTGAAAAAATGATAGACTTGGTAGGTTTTTGAAACTTGCCAAGTATTTTTGGATAGCAAAAGAATACATCCCTAATAACCTAAGAGACGACGAAAAAATAAGTTCCGCGTTTTTCAAATATGAACCCGTACGGGTGAACTTCGAAGAGGATGGGCTGCTTTGTAATGGGTTGAAAACCTATGACAAAAACATTCAATTGAAAAACCAAATGCGGAAGTTATTTTTTCGTCATTACTAAATTATCAAATTATGACAAAATTTTTGACAAATATATTGGTCTCATTCTTATTACTTTCTTTTCTATTAATCTTGGGTTGTATAAAAGATAAGATAAATATTGACCTCCCACCGCCAATTACTGAGCCTACCGAACCAAGTAATGAACCATCCGAAAAATTAGAAGTTATTTGGCAATCCGCTCTTGGTTTGGTAGATACTCAAAAATTTTACCATGAAGGGATTATCATAACTAAAGACAAAGTAGTGGCAACGCTAGAAAAAAGGAGAGTAGGAGATGTTGTTCGCTTGTGGGATAAACAAACTGGAGCTTTTCAGTTTGAATGGGAAAACTTAGAGCGTAAGATTTATTATCGACAATTTGCAAGAATTATTGATGGGAATGTATTTGTAATTGGTGGTATTAATTCTGCCTTAATAGATGCGAGTGAAGGTCAAGCGATTTGGACGGAACATCATTTCGGACTTGGTAGTAATGCTAATTTCACATTGAATGAAATTTTTCAAGCGGTAGTAGATGAAGACCACTATGATGGTCTAGATTTCATCCATTTGACTACCATAGATAAACAATCAGGTGGTAGAGATACTATACTAACTATTACAAAAACGGGAAATTTGAGTATTAATCCTCCTGAAATGTATCCTCCAACAGGATGGATTACCCCTACTGGAGATAGTCTGATGATTTTTAAAAAAGCAAATAGAACTTGGCCACCATTTAGCATTGATATTTGGGCTTACAATATAACTGCTGATAGTTTAGTATGGAAATGGGAAAATTTTGAAGCTGAAGGAGATTCAAATAAGCAACCACCATTAATAAAAGATGGTTTGATTTACTTGATTGGATCAAACGTTCTTTATTGTTTGAATGCTTTAGATGGTTCGATTGTATGGCAACAGGAATTTAGTGGAATGTATCGTTTTACGGAACACACTCAACGATTTTATGAAATGATAATAATAGATGATAAATTAGTTTTTAGTACTAATGATTCAAAGACTTATTGTTTTGATGCGAAAACAGGAAGACAATTTTGGAAGGAAAATGATAGTGTTTCTAGCCCTCGGAAAATGGTACATCATAAGGGGATTATTTATGTGACGGAATTAGGGAGTGGTAGACTATTCGCTTTTGACCTTGAGACAGGCGAACATTTCTGGCGAGAACATCCGCCAAATTTACATGAATACCCAGACGCAGGTTTTCAAAGTGATATAGCTATAGATCCAGAAACGGGCTATATCTATGCAAATGATAATTACTTTGTAATGTGTATCAAACCATATGAGCGAGAATAGCTGGTTTTGACGAAAGTCTGTAAATACTGGAAAAAATAATGGACTTGTTTATGAAATTTGGTAAGTAACGGCAAAACAATAACTTGAACATCTAGGACGGCTTCTTTTGATCCTA
>CAYMSC010000768.1:0-1954 GCA_964392805.1 uncultured Saprospiraceae bacterium | reverse complement strand
ATAAATTACAATTAACTTTAATGAGGAAAATAACATTAATATATTTTTTAATATTTATTTGTTTGTGGGGGTGTGATCAACACGAAGAAGAAGATCATGAATTTCCTCCTAATGTAGAGGCAATTAAAGAAGTAGAAAAATTTACTATAAAGGGTAAAGCATTAATTGATACGAATTTAGATTCCGCTTTATATTTTATTCGAAAAGGTTTTCATTTAGCATCTAAAGTTCATGACCATCAAGGATTATTTGATAACATGATATTGCTTGCAAGTAGCCATATAAAAGTTGGCGAATATGATGGAGCATTAGAAATATATAGGGAGATGGAATATTTATTAGCCGAGCTACCCAACAAGGCCAAGTTTACCTTAAAGGCAAAAAGGGGGCAGGCTTATGCTGGATTGCAGGATTACGAAAAGGCAATAATATATTATCAAAGAGTTTTAGATTCTCTAAATCAAATAGAACATCAATCCCTATATGCCTCTACACTTATTCATTTAGGTAAGGCATATCGGGCACAAGAATTAGACTCCTTAGCCTTTGTCGCTCAAAACCAAGCTTCGAAAATACTTGCAAAGGGAAAATTTAAAGAATTAAGATTGGAATGGTTAACTGAAATGGGTTTACTCTATGAGCAACCAGGTACCTTAGATAGTTCTATTCATTATTTTAAAAAAGTACTTTTTGAAGAAGATGGTTTATTGTCCTCAAGTAAAAAAGCTAGCGTCCTAAATCTACTTTCGAGGATTTATCAAAAATCTATGAACCCTAAATCGAGTATCGAAAATGCAAGAAAATCTTTAATCTTAGCCAAACAAAAGGATGATTTAAAAAATGCAGCAATTGCATGTGATAATTTAGCTAAATGTTATCAATTGTTAAAGGAAACCGAAGTAGCTAGTAAATATAGACTCCTGTCAAGCGATTATAATAAGCAATTTCTGGCAGTAAAAATGGAAAAAATCTCCATGATACTAAGAACTAGTTTTGATTTAGGTAAAACGGAGCTAGAGAATCATTTACTTAGAGAAAAAGAAGAGATTCTTGAAAAAGGAATGAAGCAAGGGAAATTAACTATTTTTTTAATTTGTATTGCCTTACTACTAGCAATTTTTTTAGCCACTCTCTTCTCTGTTTTTAACAGAAACAAAAATAAAACGAATGAATTACTAAAGGAACAAAACGCAGAAATCAAAGCTCAAAAGAGAGATATTGAATTAGCCATGCAACGACTAAAAACAACTCAGAATCAATTAGTCCAGTCTGAAAAACTGGCCTCTATTGGCTTATTAACCGCAGGGATAGCTCATGAGATTAATAACCCTGTTAATTTTGTTTATGCTGGGGTGAATGGATTAGAGAAAAACCTGAATGCATTAATGAATATTGTTGCACTCTATGATGGTATTCAAAATAAGAATGCTTTTGATTTAGTTCATCCACAAATTAAAAAATTAAAAGCCCAAATAGATTATGAAGAGGTACTGACGGATATTAATCATTTAATGACCAGCATTAAAGATGGTGCTGTACGGACAGGAGAAATTGTTGCAGGGCTAAAAACTTTTTCTAGAACTGATTCAGGAGATAAACAACTTATTGATGTCCATCAAAATTTAGATGCTACGCTAGTATTATTAAATAGTCAATTAAAAGATAAAATTGTGGTTGAAAAACAATATACCACTAATTTGTCTCCAATAGAAAGTTATAAAGGTCAAGTAAATCAAGTTTTTTTGAATATCCTAACCAATGCTATACAGGCCATTTTACCTAAATCTGGAAAAATCCAAATCATAACTAAAGAGCTAGTCGAGACGATAGAAATTGAAATTAAAGATACTGGTGCGGGTATTAGCACAGAGAACTTGAAGAAAATATTTGACCCGTTCTACACTACCAAAGAGGTCGGTGTTGGAACGGGTTTAGGACTTTCTATAAGTTACGG
>CAYMSC010000767.1:0-1954 GCA_964392805.1 uncultured Saprospiraceae bacterium | reverse complement strand
ATTATTCAACAGATTAATCTCGCCAAACTTTCTATGTCAATGGAAGATTTGCTTAAATATTGGCAAATAAAGATTGATGGATTATATAAACAAGTAAATCAAGCCATAGCCCAGCAGGAAAACCCTGGCGTTAAAATTCTAGGTACGAAACCTGATGGTAGTGTCAAATGGCAGTTAGTTACAACAAATACGAGTGTAGATTATAACCATCATCTCTATGCCCAGTTTGCACCTATCGAAATTACTCAACTAATGCATTGGGTGAATGGGCAAACCAATTTTTTAGATACATTTACCCCAATGGTTGAAACTCGGAACAATAAAAAGCCTATCCAAGAATCTATTTTTGCGACCCTGCTTGCTTTTGCAACCAATCATGGTTTAACCGATATGGCTAGTCGTTCCAATATCAGTTATTACGAATTATCTAGTACTGCACATCAGTTTATTCGGTTAGAAACATTACAACAAGCCAATAAAGTAATCGTAAATGCGAGTGCCAAACTTCCAATGTATGAGCATTACACGATTCAGCAGGAAACCTTGCATTCTTCTAGTGATGGACAAAAATTTGCCACCAGTTTTGAAACGATAAATTCTAGGCACTCTTCCAAATATTTTGGAATTGAACCTAGATTATCAGTCAATACGTTAATGATGCATGGAATCTTTCCTGCTAATGCTAAAGTTATTGGGGCAAATGATTATGAAGGACACTATGTTCTTGATTTGTTATATAGCAACTTGACTGACCTAAAACCAAAGAAACATTCCACAGATACTCATGGCACAAATCAGGTTAACTTTGCTTTGCTCGATTTCTTTGGGTATCAATTTTCTCCTCGATACAAGAATTTTGTCAAGGAATCGAAGAATATTGGTAGTTTTAGTAGTCCCTTCGAGCATGCCGAATCCGATTTAATCCGACCAAAGGAAAAGTTTAAAACACAATTGATTTTGGACCATGCTGATAATATTCAACGAATTATTGCATCACTAGCATTGAAGACAACTTCACAGTACAATATCGTCCGAAAGCTATCCTCTTTTAATCGGGTAAATAAGACGCAACAAGCACTTTGGGAATACAACAATATCGTCAAAACGGCTTTTACTTTAGAATTTATCCATTCTGAAACCATGCGTCAAAATACCCAAAAAGTATTGAGTCGTCAGGAGGGGTATCACCGATTGAAAAGAAAAGTATTTTATGCTCATGAAGGCAAGTTTCATGTACACACGCACGCAGAACAAGAAATTTGGAGCGAATGTGCTAGACTTATTACCAATATCATTATTTATTATAACGTCTGGCTCTTATCGGAACTACTGCAACAATACGAGAAACAAGGGAATAAGGTACAAGCTGATTTTATCAAAACAGTATCACCGATTGCTTGGAGACATATCAATGTGTATGGTACTTATAATTTCAATAATCGAATATCTAGCTCGGATTTAGCTAAAATACTGAAGAAGATTAATATCGCTCATTTGCTAAAGAACATGCCTTAGAACATATTAGTAATAAAATCATATTTTACCTTTTGGGCGGTACATTCAATAATAGCCTGGTTGGTAATTATGAACGGAACGTAAACGCCCCTTCGATTGAGATGATGGCAAGTATTGCCAAAGTGTTGGGAGTGTCGATTGATTATTTGATTGGCGAGGGTAAATTGGCACAATATGACAAGGAGATAATAAAACGCATTGAGGATATTCAAGAACTGGATAAAGATACCCAGAGTAAACTATTTTTCTTGATTGATAATGTGGTACAGAACTTTAAGACTAGACAGGCTTTCACTCGATAGCTTATTCATTTCCTAACACTCAAAAAAATCCAGTTACTGCCAAAGCGCTACTCGATAGCTAGCCAGTTTGTCAGCAGCCCCACTTGCCGCCTTTTTCTGCGAACAGTCGGGAGCTAAGTAACATAACGTGGTCTTAT
>CAYMSC010000766.1:0-1956 GCA_964392805.1 uncultured Saprospiraceae bacterium | reverse complement strand
CTTAGAAAACTAGAATATCACATCTTCTGCTTCCAAATCATCAATATAACTTAAAAGTGCATATCTAATTCTTGCTTCCGTTCTTGCGGCATCATCATCTCTGATTAACCTTTGTAGTTGTTGTTTTTTATTCCTATTATAACTTCCCTGTTGGAGGAGTATTTCATTTCTTTTGGAGGAATCTTTTGATAGGTATTTTTTAAATTCGTTCAAGGCTTTCTCCAAATCTTCTGGCACTAATTCTTGTAGAGAGAACTTTAGTTCTTCTAAATTAGTCGGTGCTTTGGAAACTGATTCGTCCAATTTTCTTGTTGGTACAATGGCATCAGAAATAGGTCGTTCTTTAATTACTTCTGGTTCAGGAATTACCCCTTTTTTATAAAAAACAAATTGGCCACCGTAATGAGCGGAACCCTGTAATGGTTCGCCTCTAGGTGTTTGTTTTTCCTTTGTATAATCCATGCCCTTCAACACATGCGTACATAGGTCAGCTACCCAAAAACTATCATTGGGGTAACTTTTTAAATACGTTAATAATGTGGTGGCAAAAGGACTATTTCCTCCCTCAAAACCATCTGAGACTAATTCGTTTCTACCCGCTGTCAATAACCAACGAGAGGGAAAACTACGAATTCTTTCATTAGCATTTTCTAAGTTTCTGTGAAAAAGCGAACCTGAATAACAGGAGTCTACAATGCCAAATACATGATGCGCATGACTGTTTTTGAATAAATTATTTATTTCCTCATTTGGAAGATAAGTGGCATCTACATTGAGTATAGCATCATGTGGAATCCAATAACCTCTATCTGATTTACCATAAGGTCTGGATTCTCCGTGTCCGGAATAATAAAAAATGAGGTTATCCGCTTCCGTTAATTCATTTAGGATTTTAGAAAAGGTTATTCTAATATTTAATAAAGTCGCTTCTTCGTTAAAAAGAGTCGTTACATTTTTTGAGTCAAATTGATATTGGTCTACTAATAAATCTCGGAATTTTTTTGCATCCCGAACCGCATTATTAAGTTGGGCAATATCGTTTTTATAGTCATCTATGCCTATAATTAGGAGGTGATTGGTTCGCTGTTTATCAACTTTTTCTTTATTTTCATCATTTGTTTCTCTTTTGACTACGCCTTTTTTTATATCTGACATTTACTTTTTGAATTTTTGTTATTACCTATTGGATAATCACTTTTTACTGAATCACGCACTACGCTACGCTTCGTGCGTAAAAATTCTTCACCCCAAACCCCATGTTTTAGTCGCCAAAGGCGGCGTTTTCAAAAAGTGTACGGTAGAGAATAAAAATATTGTAACTACTCAGGTGGTCTAAATTGCTAAAAATTTAGTGTTTTTATAAATAAAGTACCTGAGTAGTTACGATTCGTTTTTTTCCAACGGCCATATAATTCCATCATAAAAGCCAATAGCAAAAAACCTATCGGTAAATGGAGAATGATTGGATGAAATTTTCCTAAGTAGCAAAAGCTTTAAACGCATCTTCTTTTGTCGCTAAACTCAAATTTCCCTCTACTGCATTTTTATCAGGACCATGACATTTGAAGCAGCGGTCAGATAAGATTGGTTTTACGTGAAAGTTAAAATCAATCTTATCAGGTATTTTATTTGTAGTTTTATTGCTGCTGTAAGAAAGGGAGGATGATTCTGTATAGCAAGCCAGAATCTGAAAAAAACTGCAAAATAGAATAGAAATTATTGGTTGTTAGACGCATTATTGGGCAATAAGGAACTCTGAAAAAATAAATTTACCAATTTTGAAATATGAATAAACGCTGTTTATGAACCTCGAAGAGGATGGGCAGCTTTTCAATGGGTTGAAAACCTATGGAAAAAAGAATCCATTCAAAATTCTTTTGGTAAATTTATTTTTTCAGTAATACTAAGTAACGACGAAATAATAAGTTGGTCATCTGGACGAGATTATTTTGGTTC
>CAYMSC010000765.1:0-1965 GCA_964392805.1 uncultured Saprospiraceae bacterium | reverse complement strand
TTATTAAATAACCAAGAAGTTTCTACAGACGAACAATTTGGTTTCATCGCACAAGAGGTAGAAAAAGTATTACCTAATTTGGTAATGACAGACCATGAAGGGTATAAAGCAGTTAATTATGTTGGTTTAATTCCAGTATTAACAGAAGGTATCAAAGACCAACAAAAAGTAATTAATGAACAAGTAGCGATAAACAATATACAAGAGCAAAAATTAGCTGCTCAAAAAGAAGAAATAGACACGCTGAAAGAACGGTTAGCTAAAATTGAGGCATTATTAGAAGGAAATAAATAATTAATCAACTCATAAATAATAAATATGAATTATTATATCAAACAAGGGCTGATTTCTAGTTTATTTTTCTTTTCAATGATTCCATTTGGAACTGCACAACTAACTGTTGAAGGATTGCTACACATCCAAGGCGATGCAGTATTGCACGCTCAGGATGCGGTAGTGATTCAGACAGAATGTGGAGTAGTTGAAAATAGCGGAACGTTAGGAATTGAAGGTAATTTAGAAAAAGCCAACGAGGCTACCTTAAACACCAGTCCAAATGGGCAAGGTAATGGTAGCGTTCATTTGACTGGTGGGACTACCCAACGGATTGATGGCAATTTTACGGGAGACCAAGGTTTTTACAATCTAGTGATTGAGAAACCCCAAGGAATAGTTGAGTTAAACAATGATATTGAGGTTACTAATAATTTAAATATTATAAGTGGTCGGATAAGAACCGATATTACATCGGGAACACAAGCAAGTGATTATCAGCATGAAGTTTTTGTAAGCAATCCAGCAAGTAATGCTTTAGAAAGTACGAATGCGAGTAATAGCTATATAGAAGGTAATTTAAGAAGAGCTGTTACAGGAATGGGGACTTACTCCTTTCCTGTGGGCTTGAATGAAAATGAAACAGTTGCTATTGACTTTACGAGTCCTGCTGTTTCTTCCGAAGTAACTGCTGCTTTTGAAACAGGGACCCTTAGTACAGTTGGAACTAATATTACTTGTGATAATGCCGAAACAGTAACCATTGATTGCGTACTAGGTCAATGGAATGTTCAGGGAAATGGGATAGGAGATGCCTATAATATTAATTTTTCTCCAAGTACTAGTTTACTGGCTAATTGTCCAGATGCCAATACTTATTTTGTTGCTAAAGATGGACAGATTAATTGTCCCGCGGATACTGATGAGTCGAATGGCATTAGTAGTGACGGCTTTACCGATTTTGGCATTTTTGATATTCCGACAGCAACAACTGACGGCAATTCTAATGCTTGTGGTTTAGCCAGCCCTACCGCTAATTTTTTAGGTAACAGAAGAACGCTTATTGATTGGGACGACTTGCCAAATGCAACAGCATATCGTATTCAAATTCGATTCAGCGGCATGGAAAGATTTATAGCAACTGCTGTTATTCGGTCTTCTAGAGTCTTTGTTTTTGCGCCAGACAATAGAGATTACGAATATAGAATTCAAACCATCTGTGCAGATGGAGAGTCGGAATTTACTGATATATTTAGTTGGTCAACATCAAGTGACGGTTTAGTAGCGGCTGTATCAAGAAATGCGGATGACTTTATAGCAGATATAATCATTGATAATGAAGTAGCTCCAATACTAGAGGCCTTCCCAAATCCGGTCAATGATTTACTGCAAGTTGCCTACACCGCTGAATCTGAAAATACCCAACTTCAAATACATCATGTAAGTGGTAAAAAGGTCTTTGAACAAATATTAACCAGAGACCAAACATACCACCAGCTTAATCTGCAATCCTTATCAGAAGGTATTTATATGCTAACGATAAAAGAAAAAGGAAAACAGATACAATCACAAAGAGTCATCAAAAGTTCAATTAAATAAGGACGTTCTAAATTACTCAACATATTGAATCCATTGTACCAGAGGAGATTATTTTGATGGTCTCTTCTGGTTTTATTTTGACTAAACGCTTTT
>CAYMSC010000764.1:0-1975 GCA_964392805.1 uncultured Saprospiraceae bacterium | reverse complement strand
ATTCTCCACGCTAATAGACTGAATTTTCGCAAATCGGTCATTCTTTTTATCCTTAATCACCCAAGTATGCCGAGTCTTTGCAGCCACTTTTTGCTGTTCGGGGGTCCAACCTTCCCAATCAAAATCAACCCTCAATTCATAGGTTTCATGCGCCAATGATTTTACTGCTATATTTTTGGGATAATGACTAGAGACAATGATACTTTTTGCTACATTTTTTAACCGATTGTCTACATCTGTTATGGTTGTCAAAGTAGTGTTTGGAGATAAATTTAATTGAAAATCATCGGTCAATATTTCTTGAAATTCAGCAGCATTATCCGCTACTTTTTCTATTAAAAAAAGATAGTAGTACAGTAGAGCTATCGACCTTGATTTAATATAAGTATCTTGAAAATTGGCGGCTTCAAAAGCACCGTCCACATTTAATTGAATCGTTTTGAATAAGGGCAGTTGATTGGCTTGCTGGTATAATTCCGTTTCATAAATAAACCGTAGCGAATTGTTTACGCCATTTTTTTGAACACCCTGATAAATAAGTTTAATGGTAGCTGTGATAAGACCATTTGGTAGTGTTTTCACCACTATATCTTCGATAGCATGGGAAATTTTCATGCCTTTATAATCGCCTAAACTATGGGCATAATTGGCTTTTCCAGCAATGCTTCCCCTTGGGGTGGTGATAATAATCTCTTTGGCTAACAATTCCAGTTGATTGGCTTTTCTGGAAGCGGTAAAAAAACGTTCAAAGCCATTAAAATAGCGGTATAATTGAGCTTTAGTCGCCTGTTCGATTTTGGTAGCGGCAATCATGGTGATTTATATTTTTGAACGACAAAAGGTGCAAAAGTACATAAAAGAGGAGGTAATTTACTTGTTCTTACGCTTTCAAGTTCTCCAAAACCTTAATACATTGACGAACCTCTTCCTCCGTATTAATAATACAAGGAGTCAATCGAGCATAAACCTTTTTATAAGGCGTGGTACTGCCAATAATATTCGCTTCATGCAATTTTTTAATGGTTTTTTTAGCGTCCAATCCATCTACTTCAAAGCAATTAATGCCAGAAGATAATTCAGTGGAAATAGGGGTATGCAATTTGATATGTGGAATAGTCTGTATTCCTTCTTTTAGCATCGTACTCAACTGATGCGTTCGATTTTGAATTTTTTCTTTTCCAATCGCCATATGATAATCAAAAGCAGCTTTTAAAGCCCAGCGATGTTCAAAAGAGTGGAAGCCACCCGGTGTCATTTTAGAATAAAAATCGAGTGGGCCGTCAGGAATGGTATCCATCCACATTAAAAAAGCAGCACTAAAAGGAGGAATGATAGGGCTGACCATCTCCCAAGCATCTTTTTTAGCCCATAAAATCCCTGTTCCTCTTGGTCCAAATAACCATTTGTGGGTACCTGCAATTAGAAAATCACAACCTAATTCCTCAACGGTAATGTCTTCAACACCAAAACCATGTACGGCATCTACACAAAAATAAATTCGATTGGCGGCAGCTCTATTTTTATTGGCATCCGCAATAACCGCAGACATTTCTTTGATTGGCAATTTTAGCCCCGTACTAGACTGAACATAAGTGACGGCTACGATTCGAGTATTGGGGAGTATCGCCTTTTCCAAATTATCGAGTATCTCTTCTTTACGAGCCGTGGAAGGTGGCCCATGTAAATTGATGCGGCGGAGCGTAGCCCCACTTCGTTGAGCGGCATAATCCAAAGATTTTTCCGTAGAATAATGGTCATGGGTCGTACTCAAAATATCATCCGTTGGTTTTAAATGGAATCCACTAAAGAGCAGCGATAAGCCCATCGTTGTACTATCCGTTAGGGCAAATCCACGTGGGTCAGTAGCTAAGTATTTTCCTGCTGCCATTAAGGTGGCTCGTTCCAAGGGTGGAAAATTAGCTTCGACGTATTCCGCAGGATTTTCATCTAATGCTTTTCTATATTTTTCGATAGC
>CAYMSC010000763.1:0-1982 GCA_964392805.1 uncultured Saprospiraceae bacterium | reverse complement strand
AACGATTTTTTAAAAGATTGCGTTAAATTACCTTTAATAATTGGCAGATTTATAGGATGCCAAGGCGGAAAAGATTAATTCTAATGAAGAAATGGATGTTTTTGTTAGGTTAGTTGTTGTATCGTAAAGAATATGTAGTTTTTGAACGACAAAGGGCATAATCCCTATAAAATATCAGGACACAAAAGTTTAATCGCTTTTTTTGGGAAAGAGGTCTGATTTCAATAGGTTGAGAGGCAAAATAATTGACCTAATTAGATAGGATTCAACGCTGATTTTCTGTTTGAAAATACGCAGATAGAACGGTTTCTTTATTAGATTTGCTCTAGGTCGGGTGCATTATTCATTAAGCACATTATTTTAATTACTACTAATTGCCTATTGTTACACAAAAGAAAAATTATTAAACTTTTGTGAATCCCTTTTGTGAACTTTTGATTCTTTTGTGGTTCAAAAATATATATGCTACTCGTTTTTATTAGCAGCTTCATTTTTTCCCTCAACTGGAGATTGTAAAAAATTATTAGCTCCTTTTTTAGTGGTAATTAAAATAACTTCGTCTACCCCATATAAAGTTTTAGCTTTTAGTCCTTTAACTACTTCAATTGATTCAATATTTTCAGGTAGTATTTCCGATATCCAAGGCTCATCATATCTCACCCCATTGACAAAGGTTGGTTTATTATTAATAATTTGCAAATCTGGTGACCTTTTAAGCTGAAAACTTGGCGTTGCAGCTTCATTCAAGAAAGTTGGAAGAAATGTTTTTGGTTTAGTGCCGTTCTGATAGGCAGGTATACGCCCCTTTGAAAAATCTGTCTCTGCTTCTTTAAAATCAATTTCTATATTTTTATTTAAATTTTTGTCTTTGTTAGGAAGGTAACCTGTAGATTTTACTGGATTATCAATAATTTCTACTACCATTACAAAAGTGAAATCTGTACCAACCTCAATCTTTTCAAAATACAATCTATCTCCAATTTCTGTGCTTGCCATCAATCGAGTCAACTGTTCATTTTCATCTTTGATTATTTCGTAATAATCTTTGTGTAACTTGACCATAATTGGGTCTTTCTCTTTTGGCACTAAAACTATCTCGTTTATCTTCTTTATTTTATACCATTCTTTGGCTATATAAAATGTAAGTGGTTGTTTGCGTAAATAATTCCATTCTTTTTTGGTAAATTCTAGTTTCGGAACATATGGTTTTTCTGCATCATCTTTAAAAGGAATTTTTTTGTCGCCCCATTGAATCCAGTTGTCCGCCTTCCTATCCAAAGGTCTATCCATTTCTTCTTTACTAGTGTTGAATTTTTCTCTGACTTCATTGATAATTTCCTTATTAGACATTAACACAGCAGAAAATTGTTTTTCTTCCTCTTCTTCTGAATCAACAGCACTAAGTGCTTCCCTTCGAACTATTGTTGGCTGATAAATATAATCATCCTCAATATCCATTTGCACTTGCGCATTTTCTACATTAACATAAAATTCATTATCATAGCAGCACTTCCCCATAAACTTTCCATTCAAACCAACTAATCGGTCCTCTTTATCAAAAACAGATTTTTCATAATTAAAAAGTACACCGTGTTTTTGGATAGATTTTGCCCATTCGGCTAATTCCGATTTAGTCGTTTTTCTGTTAGCAATAAAGGTAGATTTTTCATTATTTGCCCCTTTTTTTGCTTGAATAATTTGACGAGTAACACTATTAATATAAGCAGGTGGAAAGATTTGATTGGCGGTTCCAGTTAGTTGAAGACTATATTTTTCTAAATCGTGAATATCAAAATAGTGGATTTGCTGTCCATCTCGATTGGGACGAATATTACCTATAATATTGCCCATAATTACACTATCTGCATAAATAGTTAATTGCTCAAAAGTAATCGTGGACCCTGTTATGTTTTGAAAATCACCTACCTTTTTAAAAAATGCTTCTGTTGACATTCCATTATAAATGGTAAAGCTTGTTTTTT
>CAYMSC010000762.1:0-1994 GCA_964392805.1 uncultured Saprospiraceae bacterium | reverse complement strand
ACTGAAAATCAGAAAGTTATAGTTTTAAGAATGAGCATTTATTTTCTCAGCGTTCAATTCCATTGTTTATAGCTTTGTTTAGAACAATGTTAATTAATTTTAGCTAAAAATTTGAATAAATGCCCAAGATAGTTATTTTAGACGGACAAGTAGCAAATCCAAATGACCTTAGTTGGAAGTCAATTGCAGCACAAGGCGATTTAAAAGTTTACGCCAGAACAACAGACGAGCAATTGCTCGAAAGAGCAAAAGATGCGACCGTATTAATTGTTAATAAAAGAACCTTGAATAAGGATTTTTTAAAAAAATCACCCCATTTAAAGCTTATTTGTACCTTAGCAACGGGGTATAATAATATTGATGTAGCAGCAGCCAAAACATTAAATATTACCGTCTGCAATGCAGTTGGATATAGCTCACCGTCCGTAGCACAGCACGTTTTTGCTTTACTCCTAGCACTCCTGAATCGAGTAGAACTACATAATAATCATGTGCAACAAAATGGCTGGGCGAACTCAATAGATTGGTGTTATTGGAAAAGTCCTATGACAGAATTAGCTGGCAAAACAATGGGCATTTATGGCTATGGAAAAATTGGACAGCAAGTGGCAGCAATAGCACTGGCTTTTGGTATGAAAGTAATAGCCGTAAGGCGAAGTAATAAACAACCCAAGAACAAAAAAATACAGCTAGTCAACTTAGAAAGGCTTTGGCGAGAAAGTGATGTCATTAGTTTACATGCTCCATTAACAAAGGAAAACGAAGGAATTATCAATCAATCTACCTTATCAAAAATGAAAGCTACTGCCTATTTAATCAACACAGGTAGAGGAGGGTTAATCAATGAAATAGATTTGAAAATAGCTTTAGAAAAAGGACAAATTTCGGGAGCAGGTTTAGATGTCTTATCCCAAGAACCGCCACCAAAAGACCATCTATTATTAGGTGTTCCAAATTGTTTAATCACCCCACATCACGCATGGACAACTAGAGAATCTAGAGGTCGATTGATTAACATAGTCGCAGAAAATATTAAAGCATTTCTGGCTGGCAAGCCGCAGAATGTGGTCAGTATTTAAAAAGAGCATTTATAACAAAAAATCTTATTCTTTTGTGGTTCAAAAAAAATCATGCGCTTTTTGTTATAAAACCAAATTGGCATTGAACCACAAAAATACAGAGGCTCACAAAATATTAGAATAAAAGATAAATTTCATTTTATATTAAAGCTGAATCTCGCCTCGTACTTGTCTATCCTCAATACCTAAGAAATATTCAATTTCTTGTTCGATAAATAATGCTTTATCGGAGTTTCGCATACCTACGATTAAAGGGATTTCTCGTCTTCTTTTCTTTTCAATAGCTACAACAGAATACCCAAAATTAGGCACGCCATTGGTACTTCCATTTCTTTTCTTTTTTACAAAAACTTGCTCAATCTCATTCACAGGAATCTTCTTACCCTTAAACCAAGGATTACTAATAGGACGATGGTCAATTGTTAAATAATGTTCATCCACGGTGATATAAGTCGAATTGATAAACTTACTCATTTGCCCTAATAATAACCAAACACCAACGCCAATATGGAGGCTCATTGCTAGCAAAGCCCCAATTTCTCCGCTCATCACTGCCGCAAAAGCAGAGGGCAAAATCATAGCATTCCAAACCAAAGTAAAAAATAGCATAAAGTAGTTCGTGCTCTGCGTATTTCGCCATTTATAATCAATATTCAGTTCACTCCGTAAACGGAACATTTCTATCCCTTCGGGTTGAAAAATCTCCGCTCTTCGACCACCTCTACTGTGTTTTTTTATTTTCTCTTCAAATGGGAAAACATGGTGACAATTATGACATTTAGCGAGCCCCTTATCAAGATTAATGTCATCAGAAAATATTTCAGTGCTGCAATTTGGACATTCTAATTGCGAGCCTAAGGTGGGCATTTCTCTAAATAAATCTGGAAATTCTTTGTCTTCGTATTCTGTTATACG
>CAYMSC010000761.1:0-2003 GCA_964392805.1 uncultured Saprospiraceae bacterium | reverse complement strand
AAATCTTAAAATATCGACACAATCGTAAACGACTGATTATCAGTAACTATATTCTTAGCCTGACGGCTATGGATGAAATCTTCAAACATCAAACTGACATCTGGTAGTCCATGAAATGGATGGTCTGACCTTTATTTTAGAATGGCATAATCGGGTGAAATCATAATCAAGTAAGTAGCCATTCTAACTCGGTCAGCTGGACTGTTTAATTGCTCAATAGTTGATTTAATAATGGCTTTAGTATTGCTGGATAAAAGCCCATTGGCCAATAAAATATCTAAGTGATTGATTAATTGGTCAGGATTGTTGGCTAATGCTTCTTCTAAGGAAAAATCCATTTGATAAGGGGAATTTCCATTACTTTCTTCTTCCTCGTCCTCTAAATCTTCTCCTTCTACGATATCACTTATTAAATAATTTCTTTGTACGGCCATTTGGTCCATTAAATTGACTAAACCTATCGCATTGGTTGAATTCAATATTTGGAATTCAGGCGCTATCCTATATTGCTGATTGATAAGCCCTTGTGGACTATAGTCTGGTAAAAAGAAGTTAAAAACACTGGGTGCACTCAATGGGGCTTGTCCTATATTACTTTGGACATCAAAGAATTCAAAAAGATATTCTCCTGTTTGACTTTGTAAAGGAAAAGCCTTTAGAAAATTCATATATCTAACTAGTGGTTCTCGCAGCTTACCGAAAGTGTAGACTTCCGTAGGTTGGCAGGTTCTCGCTTCGGGGTCTAGTAATATAGCTTTGATGACCTTTTGAAAATTATTTTCTTCAAAAGGATTAAAAACATTCGCTACTCGTTGAACATAGGCGCCACTAGGGTTAGAAGTCGTTAAAAATTTAATAAGGGATTTTGCAATAAATGGAGCGGTATTCGGATGACTTGATAAATGGTCTAAAGTCTGTGAAATATCTTGCATACCAGTTTGCCCAGCAGGCAATACTAAGCCATTTAATAAGTTTTTTTCACTAGTATCATGATAATCGTCATACATTTTCATAGGAATGACAACGGTTTGGAGAATACCATCGTCTTCATCATTCAATAAACCAAATGTACCGTTAGCTCGACCATCTCCTAAACCTGTAAAAACCTGTGCAAATTCTTTGATGTCTTCATTGGTATAAGTAGGAATAAATTGGTTGTTGGCGTCATATTTTCTTTGTCCGTATTGGTCCAATTCCCATAAACCGATGCTAAACAACTGCATGATTTCTCGAGCATAATTTTCGTCGGGATGGATATTATTTGTGGGGTCAGCTTTGGGGTTATTAAAATGAGATAGAAAAAGACCCATTGCAGGACTAAGGGTAACATCGTTGATAAGGCTTCTGTAATTATTAAAAGCATTAGTACCTAGCATATCGTAATAAGTGCCGCCCATTTCAGAGACATCTTCAAAAAAGTCGGAGTTATTATTGATGACCATTAGTTGACTTAGAATAAAGGCCATTCGATGGCGCAGCAAGTCTGGAGCAGTTAGATTATTATGCATCCAAGCAGATTCGTACCAAGGTTTAAAAATACCGCCCACTTCTTCCTCTTCTTCTGCATTAGCATACAAGTCATTTTGCTGAAACATTTTAGGCACAATCTTAATTTGTGGTAAATTAAATTGTTCATCTAGCCATGCTTCATAGCCCATGGCAGCCGTCATTTGAATAGTTGCTAGGTCTGCGCCAAAAGTAGCTTGTGCTAAAAATCGGGAAGCTTCTTTGAGTTGTTGGTCATTTTGAATAGGAAATCCATCTACCGTTTTTTTACTATCGATGTTACTGGAACTGGTAGTGACGGTAATGCCGTTATCATGACCAGCACCTAAAAAATCATAGTGTTTGAATTGTTGTGCATCAAGGTGTGAGTAGGTAATTAAGTAAAGGAAAAGAAACAGTAATTTTTTCATAAACGAGATTTATTATGGATTAACAAATACTTTGTTTATGAATAGAACAGGCATGTTTAATTTTACCCTACCTTGTTTATGAAAAAA
>CAYMSC010000760.1:0-2004 GCA_964392805.1 uncultured Saprospiraceae bacterium | reverse complement strand
CCCCTTGTTAATCAGCTTATCCTGTAATACCTTTGCAACACTATTTTTTTCGGACTGAACATCAATAATGAACGTCTACAAAGACCTAACTAATTTACCAAATTTTCGGAATGCCGTGATTACCATCGGTTCTTTTGATGGCGTACACGGAGGTCACCAATTTATCTTAGAACGGGTCAAACAATTGGCACAAGAAGTAGATGGAGAGAGTGTAATTATCACCTTTCATCCACATCCTCGATTGGTGGTCTATCCCAAAGATAAATCTTTACGTTTAATCAATACCATTGAAGAAAAAATTACGCTTTTAGAAAGATATGGCATTGATAATGTGGTTATCGTCCCTTTTACGATTGCGTTCTCGCAGCAATCAGCGGACGAATATATCGAAAAATTTTTATTAGAAAAATTTAATCCTCAGTGGATTGTCATCGGCTATGACCATCGTTTTGGTTTAAATCGACAAGGAGATATTAACTATTTAAAGCATTACAGTCAAAAAGCTAACTTTAAAGTAGATGAAATTGAACCACAGCAGATTGATGAAATAACGGTTAGTTCGACTAAAGTCCGAAAAGCCATCCAAGCAGGCAAAGTAAAAAAAGCCACTAAATTATTAGGCCATCATTTTATCCTTACAGGCACAGTCGTTAAAGGACAACAAATTGGCAAAACTATCGGTTTTCCCACCGCTAATATCAAACCTCTTTCTATTCATAAATTATTACCCAAAGAAGGTATCTATGCAACGTTTGTGCATCATCAAGGCAAGCGGTATGAGGGTATGCTCTACATCGGCACTCGCCCTACCCTAGCTGAACACGATAACAAAACCATTGAAGTCAATATCTTTGATTTCAATCAACAGATTTATGGGGAGGAATTAACGCTAGAACTCATTGAATTTATCCGAGAGGATGCCAAATTTGATTCTTTAGAAGCACTACAAGCTGCTTTGGCAAAAGACAAAATCAGTACTTTAGAAATTTTGGCAAAACAGCCTCGTCCACGCATAAATAGAGCAGATTATAATTATCCCGAAGTAGCCGTTGTCATTTTAAATTTTAATGGTGAACAATATCTAAAAGATTTTTTGCCAAGTGTGCTAGCTTCTAACTACCCAAACTTACGAGTAGTCGTGGCTGACAATGGGTCAACCGATGGATCATTGGCTTATTTAGAACAGCAATATAAGGAGGAAATAGAGGTATTAGATTTAAAAGAAAATTATGGTTTTGCAGGTGGCTATAATCAAGCATTGCGACAAGTACATTCGTCTTATTATGTGCTCTTGAATTCAGATGTGGAGGTAACCAGTGAATGGATGTTGCCCATTATTGAAATGATGGAACAAGACACAAAAATTGGTGCTGTCCAACCCAAAGTATTAGCACATCATGACAAATCTATTTTTGAATACGCAGGGGCTGCCGGTGGTTGGATAGACAATTGGGGACTCCCCTTCTGTAGAGGACGTATTATGACGAACTGTGAAACAGATAATGGGCAGTACGATCAACCACAAGAAGTTTTTTGGGCAACAGGGGCAGCAATGTTTATTCGCAGTAATTTATACCATGACTTAGGTGGCTTAGATGCGAGTTATTTTGCACACATGGAAGAAATAGATTTGTGTTGGCGGATAAAGCGAGCAGGTTATAAAGTAATGGCTTGTCCCACCTCCGAAGTGTATCATGTAGGAGGCGGCACTTTAAATTATCAATCGCCAAGAAAGACCTACCTCAATCATAGAAATAGTTTAACAACCATTTTAAAAAATGAACCCAAGCGAAAATTACTTTGGTTAATTCCCCTCCGATTGGTATTAGATGGTTTTGTAGGCCTCACTTATCTTTTAAAAGGTCAATTTGCACATATTTGGCAAATTATACGGGCGCATGGATATATGTATGCGAACTTCGGAAAGACTTTAAAGCAGCGCAAAATATTTAATAAATTGGTCAAAAAAACAAGCATTGGAAAACCTAATCGAGCGGGGCATTT
>CAYMSC010000759.1:0-2041 GCA_964392805.1 uncultured Saprospiraceae bacterium | reverse complement strand
CCGAACAAGCAATACTAATCGCATTATGATGTTCTGCTAACCAAAAACGATTATACCCAAAGGACTCTGCTTTTTGGGCTAAAGCCAAACTGTTTTTAAAAGTATCTCTTGTTGTATTCCCTTCAGAAATTAAGGCTAATTCTAAAATGGAATAGGCTATTTTATTGATATTGTTGGTCATGATTGTTATTTAAAGGATGCTTTACAAAGTTAAAGCTTATCGTTCATATTATAAAGATGCTAATTTCTGGATGCTAGATACTGGTTAATTAAAAACTGCATTATTCACTTGAGTCTAGCAAAATATCACAATTTATCATTCATCGTTCATCATTTTAAAAAATCCTTCGCCTTACCTTTTATTATTCGAGCATGCGAAATTTTTATTTTGACGCTGAGGGACGCTGTTTGAAGTTATGAATGGATTATGTTTTCTTACGAAAAATGATGTTTGTATTATGCTTTAAACAAGAAACAAAAGAAAACATAAAAAAGTCATAAAAGTCAGCGCCTCTCAGCGTCAAAAAACAGGCACTTTCAATATTTTATACAGCTCTTATTCATAATTCATTTTTCAAAAAATCTTGTGCTAATTGCCCCAAACGCTTTATACTTGCTTCTATTTCTTCCGAAAGTGGTTCCGCAAAACTCAGTCGAATACAATGTTTAAATTCGGGTTCGACGGAAAATATCTGACCGGGCGCAATACCAATCTGTTGGTTTTTAGCCGCTCTAAATAATTGGTAGCCATCAAATTTTTTCGGAAACTCTATCCAAAAATTAAGCCCACCTTCGGGCATTCTAAAGTATACATTTTTTGGAAAATATTGCAAAATTAATTGACTATACACCAAGGCTTGTGTATGTAGTGCAGTTCGCAATTTTCGCAAATGAAAATCATATCGTCCTTTTTTAAAAAAACTTAATAAAGCAGCTTGTGGTAAAGAACTAGTGGATAGCGATAAAATGCGCTTTTGATGGGCAAACTGTTCTAGAAAACGGCCTGGTTGGCAATAACCAATTCGATAACCTGGCGCAATTGTTTTAGACAAAGAGAACAATATAAGACCCAGCCTTCTTTATCATAAAATTTACAAGTACTCGGTCTATTTTTTCCAAAATACAATTCTCCATAAATATCATCTTCAATGATGGGAATTTGTTTTTCGGTCATTAGTTCGACGAGTTCTTTTTTTTGAGCATCAGGCAAACATGCTCAAAAAAACAAAAACTGAATCTGTTTTCTTTTGGTAAAGCTACTTACTTTTGCATTCAGATGAAAGTATTTACTATAATTCTTAAAAATCAATCACTATGAAAAATACAATGAAAACTATTGGTCTAATTGGCGGCATGAGTTGGGAATCTTCCAAATTGTATTATGAATTAATCAACCAAAAAGTAAAGGCAGCATTAGGTGGATTTCATTCTTGCAAAAGTATTTTATTGACCGTTGATTTTGACGAAATTCATCGTTTACAAGGAGAAGGCGATTGGACGGCTTTGGATAAAATTATGGCAGACGCTGCTCAAAATTTAGAGCAAGCAGGAGCAGACATTATTCTAATTTGTGCCAACACCATGCACCTTTGTAGTGAAGCAATTATGAAAAGTGTGGACATTCCATTGCTACACATTGCGGAAGCAACAGGGCAGGCGATTGAAGCAAAAGGATTGAAAAAAATAGCTTTATTGGGGACTAAATTTACGATGGAAAAAGATTTCTATAAGAACATCCTAACTAACAAATTTGGCATAGAAGTTTTAATTCCTAATGCAGCAGAAAGAGCAGCTATTCACGAAATTATTTATGGGGAATTAGTACAGGGGAAATTCACATCCGAATCTAGAGCCATTTATCAAAAAATCATTCACAGATTAGCCAACGAGGGGGCAGAAGGAGCAATTTTAGGTTGTACCGAAATCCCTTTATTAATAGCACCCAATGATGTGGATATTCCTACTTTTAATACCACAAAGATTCATGCGGAGAAAGCGGTAGAGTGGGCATTGAAGGGGGAGGCAGTAGGCAATTTGCAGT
>CAYMSC010000758.1:0-2043 GCA_964392805.1 uncultured Saprospiraceae bacterium | reverse complement strand
TTACATCTGGAAAAGTAAGTGTTACTTCTGCGCCACAAGTCTCTGGATCATTATTTACGGTCATAGTGTCAGCACAAGTAATTTCGGGAGATTCATTGTCTATTACAGTGACCATTTGCTCACAACTAGCTTCATTTCCAGCGGCATCTACCGCTGTCCAGGTAACAATGGTCGTCCCTACGGGAAATACACCTGTAGCTGGGGCATCGGTTATAATGAAAACACCCTCAATACAATTATCATTTATTTCAGGACCGATAAGGCTTACTTGTGCATCACAGCTTCCTACGTCATTATTTACAGTGATGTTTTCAGGACAAGTGATTTCAGGGCTCTCTCCGTCCGGAAGCGCTGTAATTGTAAAGGTAAATGGACTTTCATCAGGGTCATTATTGGCAATACTTACTGTTACACTTTGTGCTCCTGTTAAAGCTGGAGTATAGGTTATCTCAAAAGTCGTAGTTGCTCCTACAGCAATAGTTGCAGTATCTGGTTGTGCTGTAATACTAAAGTCTTCAGATCCGGAAAGTGTTACGAAATTGGGTGCTGTTCCTGTAAGTTCAAGTGGTGCATTTCCTTCTGAATTATCAATGGTAAATGTAGTAGTTATGGCGGTACATGCTAATTCTAAATCAATAGTTCCTGAACCATTTACTATAGAAATCTCATCTACAAGTACATCAATTTCTGGGTTTTGAGATGCGTTTTCATACCAGGAAATAAGACCATCATTAGAAGAAGCAGCTACAATATCCAGATCGCCATCATTATCTAAATCACCTGCTGTAATATCTCTGGTAAAGAAAAGCGGAACTCCAGCCGGAATTAATTCTGGTTCAGTAAAGGCACCATTATTATTTTTATAGATATCCAATCTTCCACTGGAAGCAGCAATATCTGAAGCAACCAAAATATCCAAACTTCCATTCCCATCTAGATCTGCTACGTGAATAGCAGCTATATTACTACCATTTGAAGGTAGCATTGTACTTACACCAAAAGAGCCATTGCCATTATTTGGAGTCCAGAATAATCCAGAGGCTCCAGTTACTACAATATCTAGATTCGTATCATTATTTAAATCGGCAATAAAAACATCTGAAAAAGAATTTTCATTTCCATCAACTGCAATAGTTTGTCTGGCACTAAATGTACTGTCTCCATTATTAGAATACCATACGATAAGGCCAGATGTAATGCCTTCATCTGCTATAATGTCTATATTCCCATCATTATTCAAATCTGCTGCTAAAATATCTGATGCTATTTGATTTCCTACAATTTGTTCTGTCCCAAAAGTGCCATCTCCATTATTGGGATACCAGATAACCTCTACCGTATTACTTGTTAATACATCTAAATTACCATCTCCATTTAAGTCTGCAGCAACTACTTCTGATTCTGTAAAAGATTCACCTATTGTAGAACCAATAAGTTGGAAACTTCCAAAAGTTCCTTGTCCGTCTATATTTTCATACCAAGCAACACCTCCAGCAAAAGAAATAAGAATATCTAAATCCTGATCGTTATCTAGATCAGCCATAACAAGTTCACCAATTTCCAGAGCACTGTTTTCAACAACTTGTGCCGTTTCAAAAGTTTGATCACCATTATTGTTATACCATATAATTTGATCGACACCACCAAAGGTATTTGTTGATGCAATTATATCTAAAAACCCATTATTACTAATATCAGCAATGTACACATCGCTAGCAAAACTCAGTGAATTAATGATATTTTGTCCATTTGGAAATATTCCCGGACTATTCGGGCTTACCGCTGCAGTAAACTGATGTACAAAGGGCGTTAGTGATGCTCCATTCTCGTTCATTAGACCTGAAGTAAAACTTGTGGTGATCACTTCTCCTGGGAAATAGGGAGCCGTCGCACTACCATCTGTCGGTATTTGTGGTGCTGAGTTAGATCTAAACTGTCGCACACTTTCCAGCGTTACACTATTAGGATTAAGAGGTTCATTAAAGTCTACATTAATCAACATATCGTTAGGTACATTGACTGCATTTTGAACAGGGTCTGTTG
>CAYMSC010000757.1:0-2045 GCA_964392805.1 uncultured Saprospiraceae bacterium | reverse complement strand
CCTCCAAAGGGGGAAAAGTTCTGTGCAATGATAAAATTCAGAACTTTAATTGGTGGATTTTTTCAAAAATTGACTTATGAGACAGCCTCAATTACACTTTTAAACAATCTTCAAAATAATCTTTCCAATATTCTTATTCGCTTCCATATATCGATGTGCATCTGCCACCTCCGTCCAATCATAAACAGAATCAATAACTGGCTTAAACTCGCCTGATTCAAACCGATGCCAAGCAAAATCATATAAATCTTTCGTCAATCTAGCTTTATAATCGAGTGTTCTTGCTCGCAGGGTAGACCCTTGAATTTTTATTCTTTTAAATAAAATAGGTAGCATATTTAGTTCCGTTAATTTAAAACCACCCATCAAAGCAAGCATCACCATCCGACCATCAAAGTTTAAAGAATTGATATTTTGTTGAAAATACGGGGCTGCAATAAAATCAATAATCATATCGACCCCTTTATCATCTGTAAACGCTAAGACCTGTTCTTGAAAATTTTCTTCTTTATAATCTATTGCTTTGGCTGCCCCTAAATTTAGGCAGGTTTCATGTTTTCCTTTTGATGCTGTGACAAAAATTTCTGCACCAATCACTTTAGCTATTTGAATAGCCGCAGTTCCTACACCACTCGCTCCAGCATGAATTAAAATTCGTTCACCTTTCTTCAATTGACCTATCCAATTGATTGCTTGAAATGCTGTTAAAAATACTTCGGGTATGCCTGCCGCAGCTTCATAAGACAAGTTTTTAGGAATAGGTAAAGCTTGGTCTGCTGGAATAACTGCATATTCAGCATATCCACCACCGCCAATTAAACCACAAATTTTATCGCCTATCTTCCACTTTTTTACCTCATTACCAAGACCGACTACTTCCCCCGCTATTTCTAATCCCAAAATTGGACTATCTCCAGGTGGTGGTGGATATTGACCTCTCCGTTGCATGGTATCGGCACGATTTAAAGCGGTCGCATGTACTTTTACGAGCAGTTCATGCGGTTTGGGGTTTGGCTTTTCCCAATCTCCAATCTGTAAATTTTCAGGACCTCCGAATGTTTTGATTAAAACGGCTTTCATAATTGTTTTTTAGTGGAAGGCAGAGGGCGGAGGGCTTAGGGTAGACGCCGCATTCTTTATCCTATTTTAAAAAAATTCTATTCCTCCTAAAGAAAAGGGTAACGGACTTCCGTTAAAAAAAGTCCTTTTGCTTCTACACTTAAATCTTTTTTCAACCGAACTTGCTTGTCCATTGCTTCTTTTACATCGTCGATTTCAAGTTTGCCTAATCCAACATTCAAACACATACCTACAATTAAACGAACCATGCCTCGTAAAAATCGGTTAGCAGAAATATGAAACGTCAATCGACCTGCTTTTTCATCTATCACCCATTCCGCTCTTTTCATATCACAAAGCATAGTTTTGGCATCGGATTTAGTTTTGCAAAAAGGGAAAAAAGCACCATAGTTTAATAGTAAAGCTGCTGCTTGTTGCATTTTCTCAAAATCTAAATTTTTGGCAAACGGAAAGTGATAAATGGTCTCTTGGTTAAAAGGAACTTTATAAATACTAATATGATATTCATAGCTTCTGTGGTAGGCATCAAATCGAGTACTTGCTGCTCTATCGACTTCAAAAATACTTTTTATAATAATATCATTTGGCAAAAATTTATTCACTCGTCCAATAAAACCTTTAGGAAAAGATTTATCAAAGTCAAAATGAATAAAAAATTGACTTGCATGTACGCCTGTATCAGTTCTGCCACAGCCATGAACTGTTATAGGGGTTCTCAAAATTGTTGAAAAAGCTTTTTCGATAACTTCCTGTACGGTGATACCATTGGGCTGTCGTTGCCAGCCACAATAATTTGTCCCGTTATACGCTAATTCTGAAAAGTACCTCAATATTATTTAATGCCAATTTTGAATGATGAAATAATGATTTTTGAATAGTAGCAATGTTATTCAAAACTCACCTTATTTACTGATGTTACGCACAAGCACCAAAGGTGCGATATATAATAACATGGGGCGAAAGCC
>CAYMSC010000756.1:0-2048 GCA_964392805.1 uncultured Saprospiraceae bacterium | reverse complement strand
TTAATTTAATTTGTACTGAATCTAAATTCTAATTTAAGTTAATGTTTATATTAATTTTTTAAAATTCTAATTTAAGACTATTTTTAATTGTGTGTATTTTCTACTAGTTGAACTTTTTTAATAAAAATAAAAACAGCTAGTACGCCTAATACCACAGAAATTGTAATAGCTATAAATGCTGGTGTATAGGAACCTCCTTCTGTTATTCTTCCAATAAACCAGTTCATTATAATTGGCGAAATTGCAGCGATCGTTCCTGCCAATCCAGCTAATGTTCCAACTGATGGTCCTTTAAATAAATCACTTGATAATGTCTGAATATTACCAATAGCAAATTGAAACCCAAAAAGTGCTACTCCTGCTAAAAAGATGAAGGTCATGTAATTAGAATCATTCACAAATAAAATAATAGAAACGAAGCTAATAATGATTAATAAAGCTCCTAAAACTATACTTGCTTTCCTTCCTGAATCAACAGATGTCCTTTTTATTATCGCTTCAGTAAACATACCTCCTAATATTCCTCCAGCAGCGGCCATTAAGTAAGATATCCACATAGTATTACCAATTTCTTCTATACTAAGTCCGAATTTAGAATTCAAATAAATGGGCATCCAACCAGCAAAAAACCACCATATAGGCTCAATGAAAAAACGACATAACAAAATCCCCCAAGGTTGTTTATAACTTAATATTTGTGGTACACTCAAACTCTCCGCATCTTCATCAACGACATCATTATTTTCTATTCGATCATTTAATATCATGTTTTTTTCTTCATCCGTAATCCAAGGATGGTCTTCTGGCTTTGCTTTGTTTAAAACAAACCAAGGAATTACCCAAAGTAAGCCTAAAACACCCAATATTATATATGTTGATTTCCAACCAAATTGAGCATAGAGATAAACTATAATAACTGGTGCTATTACATTACCTATTGATGCTCCAGAGTTAAATATACCTTGTGCAAGTGCTCTTTGTTTTATAGGAAACCATTCTCCATTGTTTTTTACAGCACCTGGCCATAATCCTGCTTCTCCCAATCCTAGTAAACCACGTGCTATTGACAATGTAACAACTCCTCTTGCCAATGCATGAAAACCAGCGGCTACTGACCATACAACAATAGACAAAACAAATCCTACACGAGTACCAATTTTGTCATATAATCTTCCAGATAAAAATTTACTTGCGGCATAGGTTACCAAAAAGATATTCAACATTAAGGCATAATCTGTTTTATCCATGCCAAGATCTTCACCCATTTGTGGCCATAATAATGCAAATGCTGTTCTATCTATATAATTTATTACTGTGGCTATAAATATCAGCCCAATAATCCACCATCGTAATCCTGATAATTTCATTTTTTTTGTTTGTCTCAGCCTAGACATTCCTGTCCGAGCATTAGATTAAATAGAATATTTCAACCGAGTTCTCAGATAGGAATTTCTAACTATGTTAAAAATTTTCTCTATATAGATCTTATATAGACTAAATACATCTTATCAAAGTCCCGCCTTAGTAAAAAGTACAACTATACATTACATGAGGTAGAGTATAATAAGAATCTCTAGTTTTAATAGTTTTTACCTCATCACCAATAGTCATCTCAAGTGCTCTACTAGCCACATAAGTTACTTGCCTGTTGAAATAATTTGGGGGTAAAGTTAAAGTATTTTCCAGTATCTCACGGCTGTTCAAGGAATAAAAAGCGATTACTTTTCAATTTGTAGTTAGCTTTTTTAGCCCCCAATCTCCCATACATTCTCTTTCAAGCCAAACCGCTCCATCTATACGCTATAAGTCGGGCCGCAAACTAACAACAGTCAAAAAATTAATTAATCCCTATTCTTTTGTCAATTGATAAACACCCGTCCATTCAAAGGACTTTACACCAACTTTTACTTGATGATTGCTCGTTTCAGAGGCATCATTATGCGCTAAAGAGAGCGTCCATTTTTTTCCTTCTTTATTGCTGAATTGGATAATCGTATAATTATCGTCATCCTGTAAAATTGACAATTTCTCTACACTGGTAAATGGCT
>CAYMSC010000755.1:0-2055 GCA_964392805.1 uncultured Saprospiraceae bacterium | reverse complement strand
ATCTTGTTGGGAATGGTACAGAGTTTCTTTTTGGCGATATTTTTTTTATTAGGTAAAAATCAAACTTTCAAATATTTAGAAACAGTTTTATTTGCTTTAGCTTTAGTGATGTCCGAGATTTTTTTGTGTTATAGCGGAGTAATTGTACATATTCCCCACTTCGTCGATTTATCAGAATCTTTTAATCTATTTGTCCCACCCGCCATTTATTTGATGGTCGCTTCCTTTGTGGATAAGCATCCCAAAAATTGGTATTGGCATTTTTTACCCTTTGTACTCTATTTTTTATACCATTTCAATTTCTATTTGCAAGGTGATATTTTTAAATTAAATGCCTTTCGAAGTGCCTATCAGGATTATCTGCCAGAATTGCCTCGGTCAGCTACTTTTCAGGCAGACCCTTGGGGAATAAAAAATTATATAAATGAATTAGCTGTGGCACAATCATTTCTATATGCATGGCCAAACTCTAATAAATTTGACCTAAAATAAGAAAACAGTTGGTAATATTGAGTTACCAACTGTTTACTTTAACTGTTTGATATTTTGAAATGATTTTGTTATAATAAATTTTTATAAACAAAAAAACTTTCATAAATCAAACTTCGGACGCAGTTTGTCATTATGAGACAAAAATCCTAATTAGGCGTCGCCACCTTTTTTGCCGCCTAATAAACCACCTAACATAGAGCCTGCACCTCCGCCAATAACGGCAGAAATCATGCTCATAGGGTCCATAGCACCAGCTTCAGCAGCTGCGCCACCACCCATTACCAAACCAGCCAATTGAGGTAAAATACTACCACCAACTGCACCAGACAATAAGTTAGCGATTAAGCTCATGCCGTTTTTCTTAATCATATTGCCAAGAAAACCGCCACCGCCGCCTAAGACAGCATTGATAATTAAAGGAAGAATTGACTCCATTTTTCGTTTTGTTTGATGTGAACAATATTTGACGGAGCTAATGTAGGAAATAATTATTAATTATTAATGTTTTTAATTAACAAATTATGTTTTGTGAAATAATAACCAATTTATCACTTGTTTTGTAGAAGTTGCTGTTTTCAATATTTGGAGTTTGTTTTGAAAAAGCATTTATACCAAATCCTGCTCATCATATCGAGCCTTCTTCTCCATTTCTTTGAGGTCTAAATGTTCATCTATATCCAATTCATTGTCGGAATTTTGTTGTTTTTTATCTAAAAAAATGCCTTTTTTAGCTAATTCTTCTTCTAGCTTTTTAGTTTCCCAATCTTCGCCAAAAAAACCAGCACTAGAGAAAACAAAAACCGTCAGTGCGTGAATAGCAACTACCGTACCCCAACTAGCCGCAGGAAATAAATACCACCAGTCATTAAATCCGGGCGGATTCGTTAAAGCATTGATGACAAATAGGAAAAAAATGATAATGACATAAAGACCAAGGTGAAAATAGAAGCCTTTCTTTAATTTTATCTTTTTCTGGATTTTTAAGTATTCTTCTTCGTTTGACATATGGACAAGCAATAAATGATGATTAAAGGAAACAACTTCAAATTTAATAAAAGCAATTTAAAAATAGTTGTTTTTTCAGTAATACATTACCGTACACTTTTTACTAAATCACGCACTTCGCTACGCTACGTGCGAGTAAAGAAGACTTTTGAGGCTGTCTCATAAGTCAATTTCAGAAAAAAAACACCAATTAAAGTTCTGAATTTTATTTTTGCACAGAACTTTTCCCCCTTTGGAGGGGGTTAGGGGGAGGATTTCGATACTTTATTCGTTTTTCAGAATTCGGTTTTTACTTATGAGACAGCCTCAAACCCCATGTTTTAGTCGCCAAAGGCGGCGTTTTCAAAAAGTGTACGGTAGAGATAAAATTAAAAAACATGCTGCTAATTGGTCAAACATAAAAAAGTTCGTCCCCACTTCAGCAGGAACGAACTTTTATACTTTATACTTCCTAGCTAACGTGAGTTTTGGATAAGATTAGTTCAAACGAGAACAATCTCTATCTTGTTTAAATCTTGATTTCCCATTTTTTGAACATAAGCAGGGATAGTAGGAGTC
>CAYMSC010000754.1:0-2062 GCA_964392805.1 uncultured Saprospiraceae bacterium | reverse complement strand
TTAGTTACTTATTATTGGCGCATCAGCACTACAACAAATAGAAAAATTTTCATCGGATTGTATTTCTTTAATGACGGTATTACTATTCTCTATGCTATCATTCAAAAAGATACTTATTTCTCTTGCACCTACCAAAGCGGAGGTAGTAGAAAAATAAAGTGTGTTAAGAATGGTTTGTAATTGGGGTGGTGTAATCGACCCTGAAATAGTCAAATTAGGATAATTGAAATTTTGAGTAACCCCAACAAACCCTGTCAAATCTACCTTCAAACTATCGTTATTATCCGTTATTCCCGCAATGGTAATTTGAGCGGTGACATTATCATTATCCAAATCCTGCACTTGTATATCCTCCGCAAATTTGTGTGCATTTCCATCAGGGCATACTTCTAAACTGACTTCTGGGCAACGAATTTGTGGGGCATTATTGGATTCGGTAGCCAGACTCATGATTAACTCCTCTTTAAAGGTGATATTCGTAAAAGTGACAATACCGTCTTGAAAAGAAGTAGCCGCTATTTTTTGAACGGTACCGTTAGAGAAATCACCATCTTCATCCAACAGCAAAAAGAAATCCGATGCATCAGTTCCTGAATGATTGACATCATTTATGTCAAACTGAATTTCTACTGCATCTACTTCATTAATATTTTTAACTTTCCACTCTCGGTCTAGTCGCTTGATTACACCTATTGGCAGTTCGTTGCTTGTTTCTTCTATCACCCCATTATCATCGTTATCATGTCCCCAAAAGAGAAAGGACTGGTCATCTGGGAAACTATTAAGATTGCTAGAGTTATCAATAGCAATACTTCCTAATCCCATAGTTATAATAGCACCAGCTTGCGTATTTTTTGATTGTTTTTGATTCAATCTAAAACAATCTTCTCTAGCGATGCTTGTAATATTATTGGCATAATTAGGTTCCTCCCAAACGATTTGGTCCGCTGAATTTATATAAGCATGCGCTAAGGAAATTCCATATTTAATACCTAAATAAGATTCGATAATATATCTATCATTTATACTTAAATTAGTTGTAAAAGAGAGTACTTCGGCGATTCGTCCATTAAAATTCGTCCCTCCCCAAACATATAGATTGCCACCAATCCGATAAGGGCGATTGGTTTCCGCATCAAGAAAATTTCCAGAAGAATTATTATCTATTTGTTCGCCATCATAATAGACATTAGAGGAACTGGTAGCATTGTCGTGATTGGTGCTATATAAATGTGGTGTTGCCGGTATCATAGCATTACCAGTAAGTGATTTTCTATATTCTGTCGAGTTGCCCAAAGCATGCGTAATGACTTCATTATTAAAAGCTGCGGTAATACTCCCTATACTGAAAAAATAAGAATTCGTAACAGGATTGACTATATCGGCGGTAAAAATAGTTTGACCAGCAGTAGTTCTAGTGACAGATAAATCGGACTGAGCAACCATGAATAAAGTAGTATTAGAACCTCCTGCATTCCCTTGTAAAAAGTCACTGACTCCATCGAAGTCTAAAGTTGGATTAAAATTCATTGCTCCTTCTAAAAAGGAGGGTTGGTTATTACGTGTATTTTGAGTTGCATTATTCGAATTGCCACTTTGGTCAGCCCATGCACTAACAGTTCCTCCTGCTAGAGTGATGCCTACATCTGCACGTAGCCAAAGGCTCGGAGCAAAATTACAATCCAGTTTTTTTGATTTTAAAGAATCAGAAAGGCAAATGGTATGGGGAGTCGTATAGTAGTCAAGATGGGTACTATCCATAGAGAATTCAGCCAATCCAGTACTTATAAAAAGTGGAGAAAAGATTAGCGAAAGGTAAAGGGGGATTATGTTTTTATTTTTATTCAAAGGACAAATTAAATGAATTTGTTGCCTTTAAAAATTCTCTATATTAATCTTTATTCTATAATGGTTTAGCGTATAAAATTATTTAGAATAAAGTTTTTTACATATTGTATTATTTTAATGTGATAAATCAAAAACTGTGCCTATTAACTTGACTTTGTTAGATTATTCAAAAATGAAATATTCACCACATAGCCACATAGTATAAACACAATAG
>CAYMSC010000753.1:0-2098 GCA_964392805.1 uncultured Saprospiraceae bacterium | reverse complement strand
ATCCCTTTTTTCTACCCATGTTTAGTACCTACTGTGTCCGTATGGACGGCACTATTTATAGGGAACAAATCCCGATTGCGGGTTCTACGCAAATTAAAAATTATCAAATATAAATTTTCAATCTGATACGCTATTGTAATTTTAATGGCAATAGCAATTCCTCCCTACTCCAATGCCAACTGCTACTTCTCCATATAATCAACCGCTAAATTACAAAGCGTTCGCACGCCTAATTTCATACCGCTATCGTCGATAAAGAAATCTGGGGTGTGGTGAGGTGCAGCATCAATAGGACTAGTTCCTTTCGGCATTCCTCCCAAAAACATAAATAAACTAGGAACTTTGTTGGCATAAAAAGAGAAATCTTCTGCGCCCGTTATAGCATTTTGCACAATCACATTTTCTGCCCCTGCAACTCTTTCCGCCGTTGCAATCATATTTCTTGTTAGTTCCACATTATTAAACGTAACGGGAACGCCTCTCGTAATTTCTACATCAGCAGTTCCTCCTGCGCTTTCTGCAATTTTAGTGGCTGTTAAACGAATTTTTTCAAAAATAATATCTTGCATATCAGGGTCTAAGGTTCTAATAGTTCCAATCATTTTACAAGATTCTGGAATGATATTATTACGAACGCCGCCTTGAATCATACCAACACTAATTACCGCAGCCTCTTTAGTTAATTCCGTTTGTCGACTTACGATATTATTTAATCCTTGAATGATTTGAGCAGAGATGGTAATGGGGTCAATTCCACCCCAAGGCATAGAACCGTGCGATTGCTTGCCATTTACGGTAATCACAAATCGGTCTGCGGCTGCCATTGCGCCTCCTGCTTTATAGCGAATTTTTCCTACTTCCGTCATCGAATTAATGTGCAATCCAAAAGCAACTTCTACTTTGGGATTATCCAAAATTCCTTCTTTAATCATCAATGCTGCTCCGCCTTCTTCTCCCGGAGGTGCGCCTTCTTCTGCTGGTTGGAACATAAAAACAACCGTTCCTTTTAATTCATCCTTCAATCCTGCTAAAATTTCTGCTGCTCCCATTAACATTGCTACATGCGTATCGTGACCACAAGCGTGCATAACCCCTGATTCCACTCCGTTATAAGTAGCTTTTACCTTAGAAGCAAAAGGAATATCTACTCTCTCAGTTACTGGCAAAGCATCCATATCTGCTCGCAAAGCTACTACTGGGCCGGGCTTTCCACCTTTCAACACGCCTTTTACGCCTGTCTTCGCAAATTTTCGAGTTACTTCAATGCCTAAAGATTCTAGATGGTCAGCTACCATTTCCCCTGTTTTGAATTCTCGGTTCGACAATTCAGGATTTTCATGCAAATGTCTTCTCCATTTGATAACTTTTGCATCTATTTCATCTGCCATTTTATCAATTGTCGCACGGATATCTCCATCGACCATAGCTACTTTTTCAGTCGTTGGTGCTTTATCCGCCAAAGGACCCTGTGCTGTTGCACAAGAGGTATAAATACCTATGAATAATGTAAAAATTAGTAATTTTTGTAAGCTCATTATTTTATTGTTTAATTGTTATTATTTTTAGAATAGAGATAAGAGACCATTCCGCAAGCGGAATTGGGAGAATAGAGGCTTTTATCTAGGGAACTCTGAAAAAATAAATTTACCAATTTTGATAAATTTATTTTTTCAGTAATACTTATTGTCTATTGCCCCATATAATCCAAAGCCATATTACAAAGCGTCCGTACCCCCAATTTCATCCCACTTTCATCGATATAAAAATCAGGAGTGTGATGCGGTGGTGCATCAATCACACTCATGCCTTTTTTCATCCCGCCTAAGGATAGGAAAAGACTCGGTACTTCATTGGCATAAAAAGCAAAATCCTCTGCTCCTGTACCCGCTTTGGTGATAATTACATTCGATTCGCCTGCTACTCTTTCGAGGGTTGGAATCATCTTTTTCGTCAATTGAATATTATTATAAACTACGGGTGCATAAGGAACAATTTCTACTTCTGCCGTAGCCCCTGCACTTTCGGCAATACTGGTTGCAGTTAAACGGATTTTTTCATGAATTAAGTCCTGCATTTTGACATCTAAGGTTCGGATAGT
>CAYMSC010000752.1:0-2122 GCA_964392805.1 uncultured Saprospiraceae bacterium | reverse complement strand
GGTCTGACTTCTGACCTCTTTTCAAAATCACTCTTTTATCCCGTTTGGAGTATAAATAAGGAACTTTGACAAAATAAATTCACCAATTTTGAAATATTAACCTGTACGGGTTCCTATTTCAAAATTCTTCTAGCAAATTTATTTTTCAATAATACTAATTATGTATGATGTCTTAATCATTGGTGGTGGTTTAGCAGGATTAGTGAATGCCGTTCATTTATCCAAGGCAGGGTTGAAAATACTGGTTTTAGAAAAAAATGACTATCCAAAACACAAAGTTTGTGGAGAATATATTTCTAAAGAAGTATTACCGTATTTAGAAAGTATAGGTATTCATCCATTTCAAATTGGTGCAACTTCCATTAATAATTTTTTGCTCACCAGCCCTAAAGGTACACAAATAGCAACTCGCCTTCCACTTGGTGGTTTTGGAATCAGCCGTTTTGCGCTGGATAATTTATTATATCAAAAAGCGGTCGCCAATGGTTGTGTCGTTATTAAGACAATCGTAGAAAAGATTGATTTTTTAGGAGACAGCTTTAAGATAAGCACCCGTGGAGGTACTAATTATTTTGCTACCTTCGCCATTGGTGCTTATGGCAAACGGGCTACCTTGGATGTTCAACTAAACAGAAAATTTATTCACAAAAAAACACCATTTTTAGCGGTAAAAAGCCACTATACGGGTGAATTTCCAGAAGATTTAGTTGCTTTGCATAATTTTAATGGTGGATATTGTGGCGTTTCAAAAGTAGAAAATGATTTGATAAATGTATGTTATTTAGCCAATTATAAAACCTTCAAAAAATATCGAAATATTGAAACCTATCAACGGGAAGTCCTTTGTAAAAATCCTCATTTAAACAAAATATTTGGACAACTAAAACCCGTTTTTCCAAAACCATTAACGATTAGTCAAATTTCATTTTCTCCAAAAAAGACGGTTGAAAATCATATTTTAATGAGCGGAGATACAGCGGGCATGATACATCCATTATGTGGAAATGGGATGGGGATGGCGATTCATAGCGCCCAAATATTATCCGAATTATTAATACATTTTTTTAATAAAAAAAGAAGCAGTCGGCAGCACTTAGAAGCAGCATACGTCAAAGCATGGAACCATACTTTTCAAAAAAGATTAAGGGCAGGTCGATGCTTAAATCTCTTTATATCTAAGCCTAATTTATTAGATTTGGGCATTCCTTTGCTAAAGTTTTTGCCTAATATGCTTCCGTTTATTATTAGACAAACTCATGGCAATGTGATTGCTAAACGATGAATCTGAGGTATCTGACTTCTGACAGTCCCGATGAAAAATCGGGACGGTCTGACTTCTGACCTCTAAATAATGATAAATGTTTCTAGATTTAAAATATAGAAGTACCCAAAAGGAAATCATGGACGATTTTTCGATGGAAGGGGAACTTTTGCAACGAACTTTAGACCAAATTGCTTGGATAAATCAATGGTTGGGAGGGAATAGCGTAACCATTAATGGTTTAAAAAAATTATGGAAAGACAGTCCATTAGCACAGGAAATAACGATTGTGGATTTAGGTTGTGGTAATGGAGATATGCTCAGAGTCATTGCAAAATTAGCTAGAAAAAAAGGACAAAAAGTAAAGTTAATTGGCATTGATGCCAATAATTTTACCATTAATTATGCGCGCAAGCAGTCCGTTGATTATCCAGAAATTAGTTATATACAAACATTTATCCCCTCTGATACTTTTAGTAATTTGACCTACGATGTCATTTTGTCCACCTTATTTTTCCACCATTTTTCTGATGAAGAAATTCTTGCTTGTTTAACTGAAATCACTTCAAAAGCTAAGATTGGAGTCGTGGTCAATGATTTACACAGAAATCAATGGGCTGTTTTTTTGTTTAGATTATTGACTATATTTATCCCTAATCCGATGGTTAGAGAAGATGGTGTAACTTCTATCTTGCGGGGATTTAAAAGGTCAGAATTAACGGCTTATATTCGTCAATTAGGAATACTAAAAAATAGCGAGATTCGGTGGAAATGGGCATTTCGATATCAATGGATTATTAGGACTTCACTCAAATAAATTTATGGTTAAAATAAAAACAGTTGCCACTCAATTACCTCCTT
>CAYMSC010000751.1:0-2125 GCA_964392805.1 uncultured Saprospiraceae bacterium | reverse complement strand
TTAGCTAATCGTTCGACTTTAAAGAATCTGCATTTATTTTTATCTTACTACTAAATGAGATTGAATGCACCTTAATCATAACAAAAAAGTTATATTGGACTTTAATTTAATTGATAAAGGGAGTAAATTGGGCGAAAAAAAAGAGGAGTAGTGTTCATTAATACAAACTATTACTTTTCTAGGATTAATTCAAATAGAAATAACCATCATATTTATAAAATAGTTATCAAATAAATCCGCTTGATATGGGAATGTCTTGGAAATTAAAGCTATTACTTTGGGCTAATAACACTTTTACAAAAATTGATTTTAAGACTATTTCGGTAGCAAAATTTAGAGCATTTGCAGACAATCGGGAATCAAGTCTTTTAGATGATAAACCGATTGCGCTTCCCAAGGTAGAAGACCTAAAAATTAAAGGTAGAAATGGAGATATACCTATTCGGATTTATACCCCAGAAAATGCTGCTGGAGCAAAAGTAATTACCTTTTATCATGGAGGTGGGTTTGTTATCGGAAATTTAAACACACACGATAAAATTTGTAGAAGGTTATGTAAGATGAACCAAGCTTTTGTGGTGGCAGTAGATTATCGGTTGGCACCAGAACACAAATTTCCTGCGGCAGTAGAAGACTGCTACGATGCAACTAAATGGGTGGCAGAAAATATAACTAAATACGGCGGTAATCCAGATAAATTGATAGTACTAGGGGATAGCGCTGGTGGTAATTTAGCAGCTGTGATAGCAATTCAAGCAAGAGATTTGGGAACGCCCAAAATAGCCGCACAGGTATTAGTTTATCCTACAGTAGATGCTCAAATGAAGCACCCTTCTATCACTTCTAATGGGGAGGGGTATATTTTAACCAAGGAATTAATGGAATGGTTTATAGGTCATTACCAATCCTCGGATACCGATAAATTAAATCCCCTTATGTCTCCTTTATTAAATAAAGACTTATCTAATTTGCCTCCTGCATTGGTTCAAACCGCAGAATTTGACCCGCTAAGAGATGAAGGTATTGATTATGTTAACCATTTAAAAGAAGCAGGGAATAGTGTTCAATATACCAACTACAAAGGACTTGTTCATACCTATTTCACCATGCCTAAGTTTTTAAAGGAATGTATGGATGCACAAGTAGAAATTCAAAAATATATTCAACAATTATAATTTAACCCACCATTTTTCCAGCTATTTCTTTAACGAACTTTGCGGCGACCATGGCGGTCATGTCTGAGTTATCTCTATGTGGGTTGTATTCAACGATGTCTGCTCCGATAATTGGGACATTGATACTTTGAATGAGTCGTAAGACTTCTCTAGTCGTTAAGCCGCCAGGTTCATGGTGAGAAACACCTGGTGCATAGGCAGGGTCTAAGCCATCTAAATCCAAGGAAATATATAGGGGTTTGTCAAAAGTAGGGCGTTGTCCTGCGTCAAACTGGTGCATTTCTATGGTTTCCACTTTAAATCGTTCCATTTGTTCGCGTTGATGTGGATTGATGGCTCGAATGCCCACCTGAATTAATCGGTTGGCTAAATTTTGTTCCATAATTCTTGCAAAAGGACAGGCGTGAGAAAATTTATCCCCTTCAAATTCGTCGTATAAATCCCCGTGAGCATCAATTTGTAAAATGTCAAAATCTCCCCTAAATTGATACTGTGCTTTAATAATTGGGTAGGTCATAGAATGGTCGCCACCTATTGCCAGCGTCCGCCAGTTTTTACTAAGAATCAATGCCATTTGCTTCTCAATATCAAAATATTTTTTTAGCTCTAAATCTCCAATATCCTCAAAATATTCATGCTCAATTGGGTTGACATTTAGTTCCGTCCAATAGTTCGCTGACCCACAGTGAAGGGCTTCTCTAATTCTAGTAGGTGCTAAGGCTTGCCCGCCTAAATAACTTCCTTTTTTATCCCATGGCACTCCGACTAAAGCCACTTTTTTTGGTAACATATACTTAAAAAGATTTATTGGTTGATGAATTACCCGCCCACATTTTTGAAACAGTTGGGCTGATTGATTGATTTTACCGCATTATACAAATCTAGTTCGTTAATAATCAATAATTATACAACTTTTATTCAAAAAAATAGGGTAGATAGGGTAGATAGGG
>CAYMSC010000750.1:0-2128 GCA_964392805.1 uncultured Saprospiraceae bacterium | reverse complement strand
CAATGAGGATGCCAAAGGGTGTATATTATAAAAATAAAGATGTGTAAAAAAAGGTAAGGGTTTTTAATTTTGATTTACCGAAAAAAAATTAAAAAACTAACCCTTACCGAAAATGCTAGAGCTACAACACATATTAATGGGCTTAGCCCCAGTCTTAGGAACGAATGTAAACATAATTGAGCAAATAATCAAAGGCATATATTGTGTGAGTGCAGGAGGAGTTACCCCAAAAAGTATATGCAGATGGACAGGAAAAGGGGGGGCTTATCGAACGGTTCAACGCTTTATGTCTCAGCCAGTAGATTGGTTGGGATTAAATTTAGCTTTACTAAAGAGTATAGTTGCCCAAGCAAGTGATTCAAAACGCTATATGTTAGCTTTTGACGAAGTAGTTGAAGGTAAAGCAGGAAAAAAGACCTATGGTATATCGTGGTTTTATTCTTCGATATTGGGTAAAGTAATCCGTTCTGTTTCTCATCATGTAGTATCGTTAGTGGATACGCAACGAGAGAATTCATTTGTATTGAATTATGAACAGACCGTAAAACCAGATGTAAAACCGAAGAAAAAGAAAAAAACGACCAAGCAGTCAAAAAAACAAAAAAAGCAACCAGCAAAAGTAGCCAAAAGGAAGGCAGGTCGCCCAAAAGGGAGTAAAAACAAGCAAAATGTCAAAAAATCAGGGTTGCTGTATGAAAGTTTTGAATTATTATTAAAAGTAGTAGTTCCTTTAGTCTTACTCTACTGCCCAAATTTGAAGTATGTATTGGCAGATGGAGCATATGGCAATAAGACTTGTTGTTTAATCGTACGTCAATTCAATTTAGAATTAATCAGTAAATTAAATCGAAATACAGGCTTGTATTATCCAAGCAAAGAAAAAAAGAAAGGACGAGGTCGTCCTAAAAAATATGGTAAGAAAATAGATTATAAAAACTTGCCAGAAGAGGAATTGGTTAGCCAATCACAAGAAGCGGGTATTTTAACCAAAGTTTACCAAATACAAGGGGTGTGGACTAAGAAGATGCCTTTTTTAATCAATGTAGTAATTATAACTAAACTAGATTTGGAAAGTCAGAAAATGGGTCGAGTTGTTTTATTTTCTACAGATTTAGATTTGTGCGCTGAAGAAATTATAAAATTTTATGGTTTGCGATTTCAAATAGAATTTAATTTTAGAGATGCTAAACAATATTTCGGTTTAGCTGATTTCAAGAATACCAAGCAGCAGCAAGTCAAAAATGCAGTAGGATTAGCTTTTTTTATGGATAATATTTCTATGATACTTATCGAACAAGCTAAAAAAGAATGGCAGGAAGAAAAAGTGAGTATTCAAGACTTAAAAGCCTATTTTAGAGGGGAAAAGTACCTGAATTTTATTTTAAATACCCTCGAAATAGACCCAAATGATATTTTAAATCAAACGGAAGCTCAACAAATATTGAAAATCGGAGCAATCAATAGAACTAAATCCGTCAAATTAGTATCCTAATTGACTGTTATTTAGATTGTTACATTTATATATTTTTAATTTAATCAATTGTTGCCTTTGGCGACCACATTGATTTATAATACTACTTTAATTGGTCCTGGACAAGATGCTACTCAGCAAACGCCTGTCGCTATTTCTTTTTTAAATGGCTCGGCAGGTACTATTGCTAATAGTATTGTTGTTGATTTTCCTAATTATGGTTTGATAATAGAAGATTTACCTGATTCTCAAACAGATAGTTGGCAAAATTTAGAACTAGGTAAATTGCAAATACTTAATAATACTTGGGCTTCTTTCAGAGAAAGAACTCGTTTTCAAGAGACATCAGACGAAAAAGGTATCGTTTTTGGTTCAAATAACTCGCAATTGCAATTACTTATCGACCATTTACAAACCAATGAAAATTTGATAACAAGCAATCCGATTATTAATATATCAAGAACCCCAACAAAAGAACTTAACCCATTCGGTATTTCACCGCAGTTAGCTTCTTATCCAAATGATAATTTCTTTATTCCAGGTATAAGGCCCTGTGCCTATAATGGAGGGGCTTTTTTTATAGGTGCCTTTTGGGTTCAAGATTGGACAGGTTTGAATAGCTATCTCGAACATCCTTGTTTTGAAGACCTATCAAAT
>CAYMSC010000749.1:0-2133 GCA_964392805.1 uncultured Saprospiraceae bacterium | reverse complement strand
TTACAAGAAAGTAAGGATTTAGTCCAATCAACTTTAGAAAAAACTAGAGGAGAATTGGGCACCGTTACAGATGAGAAAACTGCCTTGATGAGCAAAGTGGCTGATTTAGAAACTACAGTAGCTGACCAAATTACTCAGTTAAACAGTAAAGATGACAAATTGACGGGATTAAAAGAAGATGTATTAGTGGAGCAAGCAAAACAAGCAGCTATTTTCTCTGCATTATCAGGTATGTCTGTAATGACAGAGGGCGAAGTGAAGCAATTTAAAGCAGCAATGACCACTATGCCAGCAGAAGGAGGTAGTACAGCTATTACCAAAGCTATGACCGATAAATTGACCAGTTCTTTATCGGAAGCAGAAGCACAAGGTGTTGAAATAAAGACTCAAGGCGGTGCGGTAATGTTGTCTTTGTCTGATAAGATTTTGTATAATGCTGGTCGGTCTACTTTGACAGCTAATGCCAAAATGATTTTAGATGGAGTAGTGAAAGTTATCCAAGCAAACGGCGGTATCGATGTCTTAATCGAAGGACATGCTGATGCAGACCCGATTCAATTCACTTCTAGTAGAAGCAACTGGGATTTGAGCGTTAAGCGTGCAATGAAAGTGGCCAATTATTTAGAAAAAGTAGGGGAAGTTTCTCCTAATAGATTAACTGTTGCGGGTAGAGGAGAGCATGACCCGAAAGCAGATAATGAGACAGCAGTAGGAAAGGCGATGAATCGAAGAACAGAAATCATATTAGTACCTGGATTAGACGAGTATTTTAGATTAGTGACCGGGAAGTAAACTGGTTGCTAGATACTGGTTGCTGGATTAGTAACCAGTATCTTTCAAAAACTCCATTTGACTCTCAAAAAATAAGCTTGTATATCACTACCATATCTTTCCGCAGTATCCTGTAAGATAATTTGGCTGACAAAATCCACATCTAAATTCTGACCCAAGGAGTAAGTAAACGTAGGCGTTAAGAATAATGGATGTCCATCAATAGGCGAATAAATTAATGCCAGGTTGGCGTTCAAAAGTGGGGTGATAGGATAACCTAGAGAAGTAAATACTGACCATCTATATGGATATAAATTTCGAGCTGATAATTCAAAATTAAAAATATTACTATTGTTGCTAGTTGTACCTAATTCATTATACAACAAACCACCTGCAACAAACAAACTATTTTCAAAAGCATAGTCCGCACTTAAAGTAGCTGCAAAATTATTATTCACTTCGGCAATAGTGGAATTAAACCAACTAAATTCGCCTTTAAATCCCCAATCTTTAATACTACCAGCCCAGCCACCACCCAACACTATATCCTTTTGACTCCATCCTGCCAAGACTTGAAAATCATAATTCCATTTATTAAATTTATACAAGCTAGCTGCTACTATTTCATCCGTATTATCAAAAGCTTTGATGGCAAATTCGATACTTCCAGCGTAACCAATATAATATTGAACACGCAAAGCATCTGACCCCGGTCGTTCTTCGTAATCAAAATCAGTAAAGGTGAAAGCATTGAATAAGTCATTGGGATTCCAAACGGTATTGATACCCCAATTTATCCGCTGTCGCCCAAATCGGACTTCTAATTTATCCTTATTATATTGAAAATAAGCTCGGTCGAGATAACTGTGTAGAACGTTTTTTTTACCTACATTTAATAAAGTTAAATTGAGTACATCATTGGCAGTTTCATTTAGACTGGCATTAAAATCGGTTTGATTTCTAGTAAATTCACCAAAGAAAAACCGAGTTCGTAGCCCTGCTTTAAAAGTCCAGTTATCAGAAGGGTACCAATTAAAATTCAGTCGGTTGTGAAGGAAGTTGTCAGAAAGAGTTTGGTCACCAATTCCAGGAATATTTAGGTTGAATAAACTTTGTAGTGATTTGGTGTAGCCTTGGAGACTCCAGTTTTTTTCTTTTGTTTCTTGTGCGGATAGGGTAGTGGTGAGTAATAAAAGGAAGAGTATTCCACCCCCCAACCCCCGCCAGCGGGGGAGAACCTCCTGCAAGTTTTGGAAATTTGTGCTAAATTTTGAAAATACAGCAATTTTTTTGACCAGCTGCTGACTGCCGACTGCCGACTGCCGACTGCTACTACCTCCGCTCATCACTCACAATTTTACC
>CAYMSC010000748.1:0-2141 GCA_964392805.1 uncultured Saprospiraceae bacterium | reverse complement strand
CTTCGACGTATTCCGCAGGATTTTCATCTAATGCTTTTCTATATTTTTCGATAGCTTCTCTGACAGGAGTTGGATGGGAAGCCAACAACATTTGGGACATCTGATTCACATCCGTCTTAATAGGAAAATCTGCTCTGATAGCTTCCCATTCGCCCATAGTTTTTGTGGCAGCAGCTTGGCAACCAATAGCAGGTAATAAGGTAGTCGCACCGATGCTGAGGCTTGTTTTAGCGAGGAAATTTCTTCTATTCATTTTTTAGATTTTTCTTTTGTTAGGATGATATACTACAAGGTAGAATTTTTTTCGATTAATAACTCCAAAGTTGCATACCAATAATTCCATGCCATGTCAAATAGATACTTAGTCCGAGAAAGCTGAGCGCTACTAGCACTAAATAATATTTTAGCATTTTACTACTGAGACTTGAAAAAGATTTCCATAAAAAATAAGTGCCCGCCAATGAACCAATACCAAAACCTATAGTACTAAGGAAGTAAGTTGCTGTTTTCCAATTAAATTCACCAGCTTCAGTAGGGTTTTTTGTGATTAAAAAAGCGAAAAAAATACATAAACCAATAGCTAAACAGCTAAGAAAAAAACTAGTTATGGTACTAATGGCTGGAGATTTTTCTTTTCTAAAAAAACTAGAAATGAGCCAAATTAAGGCGAAAAAAGAAAATGTGCTGCTTATGGTTAATGCACCACCGTAAGCAATTCTTTTTATCCAAATTCCTATTAAACTAGACTTTTCGTAATAATTATTGTTGATAAATACTTTTTTGCCTGATTCATTTTCTGTTAAAATAGTTGTGGCAAGTTTACCCCAGGACGGTCGAAAGAGGTTAGGCGCTGTTGGTGTTAATTTTCTCTTTTTGCCCCACATATCGACAGTATATAATTTATCATTGATTAGTTTTAATTCAAACCCTTCAAAATAGTCTTTAATCAGATAATTCATCTGATACCTTGGACTTTTGAGTTGGTAATAACCTAAATAGGGTTTGACAAATTCAATATCTAAATCGGTAATTTTTGGCGTAGGTGGAGTGAAATTTTGAGTTAAAAATTCAATAAGTAGATATACTATATTATTTACATTCGTATTGGTATTAGCCGAAAAAGCAAAACCAAATCCTAATTTTTTGTTATAAATAAATTTAGACCTAAACCCATCAATATCACCCCCATGACCATAGACGGGAAAGGGTTGAGCTGTATAATGAGAACGTATTCCTAACCCATAATTACCAAATACTCTTCCTTTTTTTGTGGCTAATGAAGTGCTAGCTGTTTCCATTCTTTCAATCGAACCGGTAGGAAGGACTACCTTATTATTTACTTTCCCATCATTGAGGAATAACTGAATAAATTTTGTCATATCTGCACTACAAGAATTTAAATTACCTGCAAGTCCAATGGGGCCTTTTTGAAATGGAATAGTTTCAAATCGATTGGCTTTATAACGATAACTTTTTGCATATTGTGTTGCTTTTTTTGAATCAAAAGTCAGATTACTTTGGTGCATACCAATTGGCGCAAAGACCTTTTGTTGTATATAATCATGATAAGATTGACCACTAAATTTCTCAATTAGGAATGTTAAAAGGACATATCCTGAATTAGAGTAAGCCATTCTAGTTCCAGGTTGCCAACGAGGGATTAATGACCCTTTATTAAGTTTAACCATTTCTAAGGTCGACAATTCTTGCTTATTTTTAGTATAGCCTGCTCTAGGATGTAAATCATCAAAACCTGCTGTGTGCTCAAGAAGATGAATGATTTTTAAAGGGTGGATGTCTGCCCATTTATTGTTAAAAGATATTTCTGGGGCGACTTCTTTTAGGTTATCCAATAAAGAAAAATGACCTTCTGCTTCTAATTGTAGCATAGCTATAGCAGCTACAGATTTAGTAATGGAACCCATACGGAATAACTGGGTGGCATTTACCGCTTCTGCTTTTTCCAAGTTAGACATTCCTAAACCCCCATCATATAAAACGGAATCTCTAGTGACGATGGATAGTAAAAGACCTGGAATCTTTCTTTTTTCCATTATGGTTTCGATGCTATCCAATACCGTCTCTAACTGTAAGGAGTTTTGAGCAACTAACTGAAAAGAAAAAAACAAATAAAGTACTAG
>CAYMSC010000747.1:0-2157 GCA_964392805.1 uncultured Saprospiraceae bacterium | reverse complement strand
AAGAATTAGCACAAAATGTTAAAAATCAAGAAGTTACCGTAGCAAGAGGTCTATTCGTTAATATGACAACTAAAAATGGGAAAGGGATTGGAGCAACGATTAAGTTAGAAGAAACGGAACCAAATTTGACACTTAATCTAAGCGTTCAAGCACCTTCATGGATTACTTGCCATAAAGCAGTATTAATAGAAAATGGGGAGGTTATACAAACCTTTGATATTCCTGAAAGTACCAATGTTAATCGCCTAACAGAGACAGTTATTGTACAGCCTAAAAAAGATAGTTGGTATGTATTGATAGCTTATGGAGATAGACCAATGGCTCCCATGGTTCAAGGCCATGAAAAACCTGTTTTACCGCTTGGTTTTACCAATCCTATTTGGGTAGATGCTGATGGAAAAAGTGGCATTACTTCTCTTTATGATTATGCTAAAAAAATGGTCGAGCCGACAGCTGTTAAAGCCATTTCATTGGTGGAGCATATGACTAAAGATAAAGCATTAATTTACCCTATTTTATATCATTTATTTGAAACGAAAAAAGATTTAGCGATAAAGGTGGCAGCTAATTTTCTGAAAGTAGCTGATACCCGTCAGAAACAATTGATTTATAGAGAATTGTCTAAACTAGATATTGAAATTGCTAAAAATACCTTAAAAGGGGAGAAACGGAGGGCATTAAACCCCTTAGAAGAAGTGGTATTAAATTATTATACCGCATTTCCTTTGTCTGAAAATAAAGTACAACGGTTTAAAAAAGAAGAAGTCTCTAATTTGGATGAACAACTTAATTATTTAGAAGATATTTATCGGTTTAATTATGCAGAAGCAACTCAAAAATGGCTAAAAATCACGAATGCTAATGATGTGCGAAATCCAGATAACCATGACTGGACAGAAGCAGCAATTCCTATCAATGGGATTTTTGAAATAGGAAAATTATTGGAAGATAAGACGGATAGATTTTTATACATCCATTATCCATTATACGCTAGAATGGATACAACGATTACATTCTATATAAGGACGAACACAAATATCAGAATCAACCGTGGAGCGAGAATATTAAAATCTGTTTCTGTTAATGATCGTTTTCCATTTGGTGCTAAATTGGTGGAAATAAAAATGCTTAAAGGAGAAAACAATCTTTTATTTCGTTTAGAAAATACCAAAGATGCGAGTATCAGTTTACAGGAAATTAATCCTAATAAATTGCTGGATGATAATTTAAAAGATACTAAAACGGTTGCACATTTAGCGATTGATAAAACCGTGAATTATTTGGTCGAACATTCGCCAAAATATCATGGACATGGTATCGCTTTAACCGACGGTTTTAGAGGAACGACTGATTATAGCAGTCAATTATGGCAAGGTTGGAATGGAGAAAATGCAGCATTTGTGGTCGATTTAGAAAAATCGGAAACGATTCATCGAGTGACGCTAGGAATATTGAATGACCAAAAATCATGGATATTTTTACCTAATTCTATAGAAATTTCTTTTTCTAATGATGGGAGAAATTTTACCAATACATCATCCCAAAAATTATCGGCTTTAGTCGAACAAACTGACGCAGAGATAAAAGATGTAATAGTAGAAGTTGATAAGGTGCAAGCAAGGTATATCAAGGTCATTGCAAATAAAATTGCTGCCTTGCCTGAGTGGCATGCTGGTAAAGGGGGCGATGCTTGGATTGTTTTGGATGAGGTGATGATTGAGTAGTCGATTAATATTTTTTTAATTATTATTTAATCTCGAAATAATAAATTGAACCTCTAAAATCCGTTGGGTATTAAATCCGTTGGGAAATCAAATGTTAGTTGTCCAAGTTATTTTTTATCCGTTACTTATCTTTCAAAATTTTAGTAATTAGTTTTGAAATTTTTACCTTTTCGCCTTTTGATAATTTAATTTTATCTAAAAATAAAGTATTTAAAGTTTGTTGAATAGTTTTCTTATTTTTTGTTCCCAATGCTTTTAAGAAAGTTTCAATCGTTTTGGCTTTTTTTTCTGTAAAATTCGCTATTTCTGGCACTTTAAGATTTGGAAAATTTTGGATTAATTTTAATAAATTTATCACAGAGAGAATAGTTCTTTCTTTGAGCTTACCAATTTCCTCGCCTTTCTTAATACCAATTTCCTCGCCTTTCTTGAT
>CAYMSC010000746.1:0-2160 GCA_964392805.1 uncultured Saprospiraceae bacterium | reverse complement strand
AATAAATTTTTAGCAGCAAAATACGCTTGATTGCGATAAGGTTGTGTTTCTAATTTTTTTAATGCCTTTCGCTGTACTCGATGAAAATGTTTTTCTAAACCATTCTTTCTATAAAATTTAACCAATTGGATTTGATGGTCAATGGATTGTTGGTCTTGTTGACCAATATATTTTTCTACTAGTTTCAGTAAATCACTTAGTAGCAGGCGAATTTTATGGTCATTATACATGGATTGTTTGCCGAAAATATATTGATGCAGGTCGATTTTATTAGGTAATTGTCCTGCTATTAAATTATTTTTTAGGTAAGTAAAAACATTCACTAATGCTTCAGAAGAATTAATAAAAGGAGATTTTAAATAAATCGCTAACTGATTTAGCTCTTTTTTACTAAATTTTTCCAAAGTTTGAAATAATAAATTATTTTTCATAAGGCGACAAAATTAAATGTAAATAATTGATTATTAGTTATTTGTAAAGTTTTTTTATTGGATTGATTGCTACAAATATAGAAAAATGATTTTTTTAAAACGAAAATTGATTTGCAAATTTGCCTTATATTCTAATTACTACATCAGACATCTTAAAACTCAAAAAAAATTAATCATCCGACTGTAACTATTTTATTTCGGCAAAAAATTAATTCCAATGACAATTTTCACCCAATCCCGACTATTTACTAAAGTCTTGTGTTTGTTTTCTTTTTTGATGTTATTGACCTCGACTATTCAAGCTCAATTTTGTTTAGGACTATACACGGAAGAAGATACAATTACCGAAGACGAATTATATTTGAACATTACCGCAGCACATTTTATTGATATAGCCTCTTTGCAATTTACAGTTCATTTTGACCCTACTGAATATGAGTATATAGCATTCGAATCTTCAGTAATTCCCGAGTTAGATGTTCACAGTATAGGAACAGCTCCACGTTTAGCAGAAGGCAATTTGACCGTAGCATGGTCTGACAGTAAAGCACAAGGAATAAACCTTGAGACTGATGAATCCATTATTATTTTTAAATTTAAACGATTAGTAGAAAATGCTGGTAGCTTTGAATTTACTAATTCGCCTACTGTGATAGAAGCATCTACAGCTACTGGTATCATTGCAGTAGGAAATTGTAATGCGGAAGCACCGCTAGTTGCGATTCAAACTGGACAACTGTTTTTGGATGTAAATGAAGATTGTTTATTAGATGAAGCAGATGTGGCTGCCTCTGAAAACAGTATTTGGAATAGTTGGAGCGTTACATCAACTGTCGATGGAATATCTTTTCTTTATGGGGGTGTGTATCCAGACGGACGATATGAGGTACAATTATTTAAAGGGGTCAATACCATTAATATTTTACCCATAAGTGGCTATTATGCTGCTTGCGAACCTACTTTTACAGTTGATTCAGAAGTAGGTGCACCTTTGCCAAAGACTTCTTTGGTCCAAATTAAAGAAGATTGTCCTTTCATGGAGGTCAATATCATTAGTTTTTCGGGAGAACCCTGTAAAGAGACGGTCTACTTTTTAGAGTATAGCAATAAGGGGACAATTGCAGCGGAGAACGCTTATATAGATTTGCAAATGGATTATCGTTTGCAAGTAGGAGAAATAGATTTACCCTATACGGATTTAGGGAATAATCACTTTCGATTTGAATTAGGCAGCGTACTCGCAGGAACTCAAAAATTAGTTTTTATTTATGGAAAGATTCCTTGTGATTTATCAGAAGAAGAGACTTTAAGACATGATGCAAATATTTTTCCTAATGAAATTTGTGGTTCCATAAATCAAAATTGGTCAGGGGCTAGTTTGGACGTAGATGGTCGATGTGAGACAGAAAATGTAGTTTTTGATATTACTAATATTGGGTCTGGAGACATGACTGCCCCCTTAGAATATTTAGTGATTGAAGATGCCGTTATTTTAAGGTCAACAGAAGTCTTATTAAAACAAGGAGAAGTAGAAACCGTCAGTTTGGAGGCCAACGGTTCTGCCTATCAATTGCGTATTTCACAAGAAGCAGGGCATCCAGCTAATAGTACCCCAAGTGCTTTTATTGAAGCATGTGGGCGTAATGAAGCAGGCGGATTTAGTACTGGATTTGCCAATAGATTTCCAAATGAAGACAATGATTTCTTTTTAGATGTAGATTATCAATTA
>CAYMSC010000745.1:0-2201 GCA_964392805.1 uncultured Saprospiraceae bacterium | reverse complement strand
GCCTTGAATAAGAACAAACTAAAACCACATCTTCTGGTACCTTATTTATTGCCTGCTCCCTTAATTTGATTCCATCCAATATCTAAATCTTCGCTACTAATACTTGAATTGGTTAAATTTTCTCGTTTTACAAAAAAAGTGAGATTTATTTTATGTTTGTGCAATCGGTTTGTTGTACTTTAGCACCTTAGGAAGGGAGAAGTCAGATTTAAGACCGATAAATCTGACTTCTCCCTTACTTAGATTTACAATTGAATCTTTTTTTCACTATTGTTTATCAATCATACATTTTACAAACTAAAGAACACCATTTTTAGGAATGTATAGTTGCCTAATATTTAAAATAATTAATATGAGATATTTAGCTTTTATTGCCGTTTTAGTCTTTGCCGTTTTTGCTTGTGGAGCGGAAACACCTAACGAGAATGGTCCTGCAAAAAAAACGAAGCCTAAAAAGAAAAAGGTAGATGGAAAGAAAGTTTATAAGCAATATTGTGTTACCTGTCATGGCGTTTATGGAGACATGGGCGCAAGTGGAGCTTTTAACCTTACTGAGTCTAGTTTAACTTTGGATGAAAAAATTGAGGTAATTACGAATGGCAGAAACACCATGACGCCATTTAAAGGATTATTGAGCGAAGCTAAGATTAAAGCAGTAGCCGAGTATACCGAAACATTAAAGAAATAGATTAAACAATTTTCAATTTTCAAAAGGACGTAATCGACAAACGATACCTTTTGAGCTATAATAGTTTAAATTTCGATAAATTTTCATCTTTTCCCTTCGACGACGGGATAGGTCTGGCAGCAATCGCTACAACCGCCAGAGGCGGAAAAATAAAGGAACGAGGTTAGCGCCTCGCACCAACAGATAGCCACCTATTTGATTTACATGCTTGGAAGCTCGCTACGACTCCTTTTGAAAATTGTGAATTGAAAATTCCTAAGAACCTCTAATTTTCTTCTTTTGGTAAAAAAAAATTATAAAGTATTAGGCCTAATGTCTGGCAGTTCATTGGATGGTTTGGACATTGCTTATTGTAACTTTGTAGTCGAAAAGAAAGATGCAGACTTAGTGGTGCATGATTGGGAAATCTTAGCGGGTGATACCCTCGAATTTTCCGAAGCTTGGGAAGCAAGATTGAGTCAATTACCCACTCAAAATGCCCTCAATTTCTCAAAGACTCATACCTATTTGGGGCATTATATGGGGGCAATGGTCAACGATTTTATCCAACAACATCAAATCGACCCCAATTTTATTGCCGCTCATGGGCATACTATTTTCCATGACCCTATGGGGCGCATGACCATCCAAATAGGCGATGGCGCAGCACTTGCCGCAGTTACTGGTTTTCCTGTTATTAATCAATTTAGAGTACAAGATATTGCCATCGACGGACAGGGCGCACCGGTCGCACCTATCATTGATAAATACCTCTTAGCTGGGCATGATTTTTATCTGAACTTGGGTGGAATTGCCAATATTACCTGTGTCCTTGCGGATAAAATATTAGCTTTTGATGTTTGTCCTGCCAATCAATTATTGAATGCCTTAGCCAATCAAGTAAATCTGCCTTACGATGAAGATGGAATGATTGCTAGAACAGGCGAAGTCCTTCCTGATTTATTAAAAACCATCAATCGAGCGGATTTTTATAAAACATCCTACCCCAAATCCTTAGATAATGCGTGGAGTAAAACGGCGATTCTTAGCCAAATAGAACCTGACAACAAAGCCGTTCCCAATCAACTTTGCACTTTTGTAGAACATATCGCCTACCAAATCGCTTTTGCCATCAAACAAGTTATTCGTAAAGAAAAAGTAACAAAAAAAACATTTTCGCTATTAGCAACAGGAGGTGGTGCTTTTAATAGATACCTCATGGAAAGGCTACAAGAACATTGCAACGAAGTAGCTGATATTGAGGTCATTATTCCGAGTGATGCCATTATCCAATTTAAAGAAGCGGCTTTAATGGCATGGATGGGCGTTATGCGGGTAGAGAATGTGCCTAATGTGTTGAGGACAGTTACTGGTGCTAGGCGGGATACGATTAATGGGGCGATTCATCAGGGGTGGAAGAAGATGATATAATAGTTGTGAGTGGTCAATATTTAGATTTTTTATCTTTGATACGGAATTGTACTAATTCTGTATCGCTATCTTTAAAAATCCTGCCTTTTCGATATTGTTTTTT
>CAYMSC010000744.1:0-2215 GCA_964392805.1 uncultured Saprospiraceae bacterium | reverse complement strand
CAAACTACTATGATAGCGAAGACTTTAGTTTCCAATGAAATAATTCCACTCCGAACTTCAGATTCAGGCAATGAAGCCTTATCTATTATGAACGAATTTGGCGTTCGACACTTGCCCATCGTTAATAACAAACAATTATTAGGGCTTATCTCGGAAGATGATATTTTGAATTTTGATGTTGAAGAAGCGGTAGGTTCTTATCGTTTATCGACTTATCGACCTTATGTCAAAGAGAGTGACCATTTATATGAAGTCATTAAAGTTTTGTCCCAACAGAAACTGACTTTGATGCCTGTCGTCAATGTCGATGAAGAATATATCGGACTGATTTCTCAAGAAGACTTAATTCACTATTTTGCCCATATTGGCTCTTTTACAGAATCGGGAAGTATTGTTGTTTTAGAAATCGCTCGAAGGGATTATTCTTTAGCAGAAATCGCTCGAATTGTAGAATCGGAGGGTGCTGCTATTTTAAGCACCTTTGTTACGTCTAGTTTAGATAAAACTTCTATGCTAATTGATGTTACTTTGAAAATAAATCGACCAGAATTAGGAGGTATTATAGCTACTTTTGAGCGTTTTGAGTATACCATCAAAGCGACCTTTTCAGAAGAACAATTTAATAATACCATTAGAGAACGGTATGATTTATTAATGACTTACTTAAATATTTAAACACTTAGTAACTTCTCTTTCAAAGCAAAAGGCAAAGCAATCTTTCGTTTAGAATCGAAATCAAAAATAACGATGACTGATTCTCCATGTGCGGCTACTCCGATTTGTTCACTATGGATTAAGTGTTCTAAGACAATACTCGTTCTGCCTAAAGACTTCACTCTAGTACCTACAACTACTTTATCAGGAAAACTTATTGGTTTGACAAAATGACAATTCATATAGGCTAATACAGGACCGATTTGAGTACGTGGTCTATCTTGTATTAATTCTTGAAAAATTTCCACTCTAGCATTTTCAAAATACCGATAATAAACCGTGTTATTCACATGCCCATTGGCATCCATATCTCCCCATCTAACGGTACAATCTATTTGAAAAGGATAATTTGCTAATTTCATGTTGTGGCTGGTTGTTGGTAGCTAGTTGCCCCGATGAATCAGGGGCAAACTTGGTTGCTGGTTAAGCTTATTTTGGTATACTTGATACCAAAAACCAATTAGGAACGGTGAAAAAATAAATTTACAAATTTAAAATTATAAACTGCTGATTGTTAGGACGTTTTTTAATTTTAATTGTCATTTTAATTTTAATTGATTCCTTACCTACTACCTATATTTATATATTCCCCATTTTGTGTAAAACAGGCAATTGCCCACCATATGCACGGGCAATATTTTCTTCATTGAAAACGGTTTCGGTGTCTCCGTAAGCTATCATCCGTTGGTTCAGTAAAATGACTTTATCAAAATATTTTTTGACGGTCGCTAAATCGTGATGGACAACCAATAAGGTTTTTCCTTCCTGTGCCAAGCGTTTTAGAATTTGAATGATTTTTGCTTCTGTCGTCATGTCAACTCCGACAAATGGTTCATCTAAAAAATAAATATCTGATTCTTGGCATAAGGCTCTGGCGATAAAAACACGCTGTTGCTGCCCTCCGGATAACTCTCCAATTTGACGGTCTTTAAAAGCAGTCATGCCCACTTCTTCCAAAGCCTGCATCGCTATTTCCTTGTCCTCTTTATTTAGGCGTTGGAATACTTTTTTATGTGGATACCGACCCATCATTATGATATCAAAAACAGTCGCAGGAAATTGCCAATCTACATCATTTTTTTGGGGTACATAGACCACTTTCTTGCGCATCTTTTCTATAGGCTTTCTCTCTATTTTTACCGTTCCACTATCTACTTCCAATAAATCTAAAATGGCTTTAAATAAAGTGGACTTCCCAGCACCATTTGGCCCAATGACCCCATAAATCTTACCAGCCTCTACCTCTAAATAGATATTGGTTAAAACCCTTTTTCGGTCAAAAGATACGGATAAACCTTTTACGGATATTGCGGACATTTTTGTGTGAGGTTATGAGGTTATGAGGTTATGAGGTTTATGAGGTTATGAGATGTAGGAAGCATACCTCATTACCTTATAAAACTCATAACCTTATTCCCTCCTTAATCAATATACTCTACTTTTCGCAAGAAACGAAATCCTACGCTTAATTCCACACTTACATTCACAATTCTTCTTTCGG
>CAYMSC010000743.1:0-2227 GCA_964392805.1 uncultured Saprospiraceae bacterium | reverse complement strand
TTAAGGATAATTTAAATAAAATTCTGTTTGCTTTATTCTCAGAAAAAGTAATAATTATTTTTAATGTTGGATAAATTTATAAGCCTTTTCGGTTGTAGATAGTCTTTAAAATTTTGAATTAAATCAATTTAATTACAGAATTAGAATATCGTACACAACTTTACGTCCGATGACAGGATGCTATTTCTTCAAAAAATACCTAGTCTCGACTCAAAATCTTTAGCTCCAAATGACGGACTTATTCTTTCGTCGTTACTTAGTAGGAATATAAACAAATTCCATGCAATAAGAAAAAAATAAAAAATAGCACTTTAAATCAATTTTTCCCTTATTTTTGTTGTTATAGAAGAATAAAACACTTCAAAAGAAGATAATGATAGCGATAAATGAACCAATAGGAAGATTCGTGGCTTTAGCTAACCTTGAAAAGAACATTTTTTCTCAAAAATCTATTGAGCAAGATGTTGCAAATTTGGTTGACTTAATAACCATCAGAAGTAAAGAGAAATCTGTAGAAGAAGTTGCAAATAGTTTACTAGAGAACATTTTTGACCTTCGATTTGATTTGGTAGAATGGCTTGCTGATAATGATAAAGATTTGAATTTTTACTTTGAGGCAATTAATAAACATATTTCTGTTAATCTTCAATTAGCTCCTTTTTCAAACTTAGCTGAAACGATTTCTACTGTACTTTTCGCTTACGAAAAAATTGTATCACCCATATTCGATAATTTACCAAATTCTTTTGAAGAAATTCTTGAAGATATTCAAAAGAATAAACCTGAATACGACACTTTTAAAATATTTTCTCTCCATCCTGCTCCACAGGTCAAATATTTAAAAAATTGGATTGATTCATCATTACAATTGGAGGTAGGGATAATACTTGCGGATTTAATATTAACTAATCAAATTCAATTTCCAAAGAGAAGAATAAAAATAGAATTGATAGAGTTTCTGTTCAGCACAATTACCAAATTTGGTGCATATTCTATTTTTACTGGTTTTTGGACTCCTGACTCTGATGACATTTCAAATTTAACTAATAGAATGAAAATCCTTTCAGCTACTACAGAATTAGACAATAAATCATTCTATAGAACATCAAAAGAAGGGTTCTTTAAAATGGTTAATAATTAGAAATGTATCCCATCCATTTAAGTAAAAAAGCGATAGAAGATATTCCCAAGCTAAAAAAGGAGAATCCTAAATTTCCAGCCAAGTTATGGGCTCTTATTCTGGATATATTCAATAACCCATTTGACGGAATTGGGCAACCAGAACCTCTAAAAGGAGACCTACAAGGTTGGTGGTCAAGAAGAATAACAGGCAAACATCGATTGGTTTATAGAATAGAAGATGAAAATCTCGAAGTCGCATCTTGTTACGGACACTACGGAGATAAATAATCAAAAAATACAGCATGAAGGTAATAAGGGCTATGCACCCCTTATTGCGCATAATGGGGACATTCAGATGTTATTGTTGTTGAATATGGACAACTTAAAGCAAAAATTGTAAAAGATGAAGCCACCATATAAAGTATTACATGACAAGGCAATGGAATTCGTTGATGAGTCTAAATTAGCGAAAATGGAAGGAAATGAGTCTGCGGCAAAATCTTTTTTGCAAAAAGCTTTTTTTCTAGAAAAAGAGGCGGCTTTAATGACTCCTAGTAATAAAAATACGGCTTTCGCTAAATATTTATATTTAAGAAGTGCAGCTTATCTCGCTTATGAATCAGGTTATTTATTAGATGCCTTACAATTCACTTTATTGGGGCTTGCAGGAGAACCACCTTTTTACATTAAAGAACAGCTAAAATCTTTACAACAAAAATTACATTTAAAAAATGCTTCTTTCCAATTAATTGGTTTATTTACACAAGCTAATGCTAAAGATAATATCATCACCATAGAAGATGAAACTACCCAGCAAATTTATCTAATTCAAGTACCTACCGAACAAATTAAAGAAATCGTAAAAAATTATTGGTCTACTAAAGTAGCTATTGATGCGAAAGTTACTAATGCAGGAGTTGTTTTATTGGAGAATATTCGGGTGGCGGCTTAAGATGTGTTGGATAATGGCAATCAAAATATTTGTATCAATGACTACTTTTACGGCGGTGGTGTTCATTTGTCCAATTTATCATGTCTTCTTTAGTTAATTGCTTTTCGGCCCATACTTTATCCATTGCCTCCGTAGCTTTATCTGCAAAATATT
>CAYMSC010000742.1:0-2239 GCA_964392805.1 uncultured Saprospiraceae bacterium | reverse complement strand
CTCGTCCAGATGACCAACTTATTATTTCGTCGTTACTAACATCAATTTTTTATCTAATTGTCTAGCATAAGCTAGCATTTCTTTTCCACTTTTTATTTTTAAATGGAACTATTCTACTAAGAAGGTAGTTATTTTGCCTTGGATAACTTTTTGTTATTGAGTGATTTGACAGAGAACCCTAAATTATAGCATGAGCCGAAACCAAGGATCCTATACTAATGGTTTGTAAATCTTAACTAAATCGTGACAACTGGTAGAAAAGCCTTTAGGCTTTCCCGTCACTAGCCTTCAGGCTAGATTATTACAGACCTAAAGGTCTTTGACAGGAAAGCCTGAAGGCTTTTCTACCGATTAGACTTACGTCAAAATATTAATCATGACTTCCGAGCAGCAGACATCAACAACAAACCCCTACATTTCCCTAATGAAAACGGCATGGAAATACGCCAAAGACGAAAAAGGTAAATATATTTCCATCTACGCTCGTTTTGTGATGAGCAATTTGGTCCACGCCTTAGAACCTATTCTTTGGGGGCTGTTCATCAATCAAGTCCAATTGCAGGGCACTGAAATTTTGACCTCTGCTTGGATGTATGTTGGCGCTTATCTACTGGTGCGGCTAGTCGATTGGTTTTTTCATGGCATTGCCCGAGTTCGAGAAATGGATTTAGCGTTTAATATCAGTCAAAATTTTTTAGAAGAACTATATTTTAAAGCCGTTCATTTACCCGTCCAATGGCATCAAGATAATCATAGTGGCGCCACGATTAATCGAATTAGAAAGGCTTATGAAGCCTTGAAAAGTTTCTTTGCCCACGGTTACGAATACATTCATGCAGCAGCTAAGTTTTTTATTTCCTTTGGTGCCATGCTTTATTTTGCGCCCCTTGTTGGTTTAGTGGCAGTAATATTGGGAATAGGCATTGTTTGGGTGATTTTTCAATTTGATAAACCCTATATCGCCACTTTAAAACAAGTCAACGAAAAAGAACATACCTTGTCCTCTACTTTATTCGATAGTTTATCCAATATCATTACGGTGATTACTTTACGATTAGAAAAACGGATGGAAAAAGTAGTGATGGATAGGGTAGACGATATTCGCCCCCCTTATAAAAGAAATATTCGAATCAATGAATGGAAATGGTTTATTGTGGATATGTTGGTGGGGATGATATATACTATTATTTTACTAGGCTATATTTATCAAAACTATACGCCTGGTCAAACTTTTTTAATTGGTGGGCTGGTAACTTTAATGGCTTATGTCCAACAATTCACGAGTGTTTTTCACAATATCGCATGGATGTACACAGATGTTGTTCGATTTGATACGGATGTGAAAACAGCGATTAATATCATTGATGCTTACGATGCTTTGAAAGCGGATGAAAAGTTATTGCCATTACCCAAAGATTGGCAACAAATTGATATTAAAGGCTTAAATTTTTTACATCATCAGGGAAATGAAGAAGTGCCTGACCATAAGAAAATGGGCTTAAAAGAAGTGGGGATTCGTATTCAAAAGGGGCAAAAAATTGCTTTTATTGGGGAAAGTGGAAGTGGTAAAAGTACCTTGTTGGCTTTGCTGCGAGGACTCTATCCACCGATAAGTTTACAATTAGATTTAGATGGACTAGCTATTAATAAATTAGGCTTGATTTCTGACCATGTGACTTTATTCCCACAAGAACCAGAGATTTTTGAAAATTCCATCGAGTATAATATTACCCTAGGTCTAAAGCATGAGCAGGCAGATTTAGAAAAGGTAGCAGCTATTGCCCATTTTTCCGAAGTAGTTGCTCAATTACCAAATGGCTATGAATCAAAAATACAGGAAAAGGGAGTAAATCTATCGGGTGGTCAAAAGCAAAGATTGGCTTTGGCTAGAGGGGTGTTTGTCGCAAAAGATAGCGACATTATTCTTTTAGATGAGCCAACGAGTAGCGTTGACCCTAAGACAGAAATGAAGATTTATGACCAATTGTTTACTGCTTTTTCTGAAAAGGCTATTTTGTCTTCCCTGCACCGACTGCATCTATTGCCCAAGTTTGATTATATCTACGTGATGGACCAAGGTCGGATTGTGGATGAAGGGACTTTTGAACAATTGTTTGAAGAGAGTGCGGTTTTTCAGGAGATGTGGGTGCATCAGGAGGGGGTGGTTTGATAGTTTCAAGTATGATAGGATGGAAACACGGATTTGACGGATTAGAACGGTTTCTTTATTAGATTTGCT
>CAYMSC010000741.1:0-2251 GCA_964392805.1 uncultured Saprospiraceae bacterium | reverse complement strand
GGGATAGCTAAGGCTGCTGTCGAATCAATATTTTTTATTTTTGCATAAGCATAAGGACTTCTTACAATGTCCATATACAACATGCCCGGTAATTTGACATCATCTACATAATTACCTTTACCTTGGATAAATCGAGCATCTTCCTTTCTTTTTTTGGAATGCCCCATCCCTCCGATTTCTTTGGATGTTTTACATTTTATCATGAAAAATTGATTTTTCTGTGACTATTTAGAATAGAGAGCAGAGATTAGAGAAAAGAGATAATAATCATTAAAACCACTAATTTTTCGGCAAAAAATAGAAATCTTAGTAGCTATTTTAAATGAAATCCAAATGGACCTATTGATCTCTAATTCCTGTTCAACTGAACAGTTACGATTTTCTTTATTAATTAAATTAGGGTAGATAGTCAAGAATAGAATCTATACTTAGTTTTGGTAGAGAACCTTATACTTTGGCAATAAGTCAAGTCTCTGTTCTCTATTCTCTCTTCTACACATTACGAAACAAACTTTGGCTCAGTGGAAGGCAATTCTTTTCCTTGCATTTTTGCTGAAGTCCATTGAATAGCGGAGACAATATTATTATAACCTGTACAACGACATAAGTTACCAGCAATGCCCCATCTAATTTCATCTTCTGTAGGATTGGGATTTTTGTCTAATAATTCAACCGCTCTCATCATCATACCGGGCGTACAAAATCCACAATGTAAAGCATGGTTCAGGTGGAAACCTTCTTGTATTGGATGCAAGCCTTCGGCTGTTGCCAATCCTTCTACGGTAGCGATTTCTTTACCGACTGCCTGTACGGCTAATATAGTACAAGATTTTGCAGATTTACCATCAATCAAAATGGTACAAGCCCCACAAGAGGAGGTGTCACAGCCAATATGTGTACCCGTCAAAGATACATTTTCTCTGATAGCATGAACCAATAACATACGAGGCTCTACTTCCATCGTATGCTCGGCGCCATTAATTTTTAAAGTTATTTTCTTTGTCATGATATATTTATTTTGCTCTTGAAATTGCCTTATTGAGCATACGTTTGGTAATTACTTTTACTAAATGTCTTTTATATTCTTCGTTTCCACGAAGGTCGTCTGATGGACTACAGTCTTCGGCAGCGTATTGGGCTGCTTGTGCAATAACACTTTCTGATAAATCAGAACCTATTAAAACTTCTTCTGAGCGTTTTGCTCTCAATGGAAGTGGCGATACATTGGTCAAACCAATACCTGCTTTGGTACATCGACCTGAGCTATCTATTTGAACCATTGCGGCAACACCAGCAGTCGCATAATCTCCAACTTTACGTTCTGCTTTATGATAAGCGGTACCGTAATTTCCTGATGCTGCAGGAATTCTAATTTCTGTCAATACTTCTCCGTGTTCTACAGCGGTCGTATAAAATCCATGAAAGAAGTCATCGATACTAACGGTTCGTTTTCCTTCTTTACCCGTTATTTCTACTTCTGCCCCTAAAGCAATCATTACAGCAGGGTGGTCATTAGCTGCATCACCGTGGGCAAGATTTCCTCCTAGTGTTCCGAAATTTCTAACTTGGGGGTCGGCAATTAATTTGGTCGCATCCATAAAAATTTGATATTTATTATGGATAATTTCAGATTCTTCTACTTCTACTTCTTTGGTTAATGCGCCAATTTTCAAATACCCCCCTTCTTCTTTCACATAAGAAAGTCCAGGTATATTATTAATGTCGATAAGGTGGGTAGGAGACGCAAACCTCAGTTTCATCATCGGAATAAGACTATGTCCTCCAGCGAGGATTTTAGCCTCATCTCCATACTGATGAAGTAAGGCTATTGCCTCATCCAAACTAGTTGGAGCATCGTAATTAAAATTTTCAGCAATCATGTTTCAAATATTATGGATGAAATTTATTATAGATTAATTAGTTAAAGTTGTATAGAGAGCTTTCTTATAAAAATTCTCCGCTAGACGTTCCCCACAAATTTTTCCGTATCGAACGAAAAAATTTGTAAAAACCCTTTTTTGATTTCTTAGGACTCGATGTCCCAAGAAATCAAGATTTACAAGGTCTGCTTATTTTTATGAAAAAGCCTATAAGAAGTATTCTTTAATACTTCATTAAATCATTGTTTTTTTATGCCTTGCCATCATTGATAAATCAACTAAATAATGGTTTTATCCATTGTCTATAGAAAAATCTAAAACTGGCATTGACCCAGACGCCAAATAGCAAAAGGAAAGTGCCTATATAATAA
>CAYMSC010000740.1:0-2251 GCA_964392805.1 uncultured Saprospiraceae bacterium | reverse complement strand
AGAGAAAACCAATCAACAACTTCAAATAAAAAACGATGAATAAAGTATTCAATATAAATTTAGGTGGCTACGCATTTACGATTGATGATAATGCTTATCAACATTTGTCCAACTACTTAAAAACCATACATAATCATTTTCAACATTCGGAAGGTTACGAAGAAATTACTTCTGATATTGAAACAAGAATCGCCGAATTATTTCAAGAAAGCTTAGGAAATCACCCGATTGTAACATTAAAAATGGTCAAAGAGGCCATTACCATCATGGGAACACCCGAAGAATTTGGCGCAGACCCTATTGATGATATCAAAGAAGATACGACCACTCGAAGTAGTCAGTCCCGAAATAAAGAGCAATACAAAACAGGCAAACGCTTAATGCGAGACCCCGAAGACCAAGTAATTGGCGGTGTTTGCTCTGGTATCGCTGCTTATTTTGGTATCGCTGACCCACTTTGGGTACGTGTCGGCTTTATTTTATTCTCGGTTTCAGGAGGGGTTGGTATACTACCTTATATTATTTTATGGTCAATTCTTAAAGAAGCGAAGACTTCTAGTGATAGGTTGGCGATGCGTGGAGCGGATATTAATGTGTCCAATATGGCAAAAGTGGTAGAGCAGGAGATAGGCAATTTGGGGCATAAGTTGACAGAGATGACCGAAAGTTGGGATGGCACGGGCAAAAAAAAAAATTTTACAGAAAAAGAGGAATTCAAAGAAGATTTTAAAGATGGAATAAATGATGTATTCCGACTTTTCGGCAAAGGCATAAGGACAGGTATTAGTGTAATAGGTACCGTCTTCAAACCGATTATTTTCATCGTAGGATTCGCGCTGATTATTGCGTTTGCCGCTATCTGGCTAGCGTCAATAATCGGCTTTTTTCTCGGTTTCCCTTTTTTGCAGTTTGTTCTTCCACAACAGCCATTAATCGGTGGTTTGTTGATTTTTAATGCGGCCGTATTTATTGGAATCCCTATTTTATCACTCATTTTCTTAGCGAGTAAATTGGTGTTTAATACCAAATTTAATGTCCGCTGGAAAGGTGGTTTATTGGCGTTTTATATTTTAAATGCAATTAGCCTTTTTGGAGTTGGTAGTTATATGGCGAGTCAGTTTAGCATGGGAGCAGAAGCACATCAAAGTACCGAGACCTTTTCACTAACTGATGAAGCTTTGACGATTAATTATGCCAAAAATCCTTATGATGAATCTTGGATTCAATTAGGTCCCATGAAATTGGAAGGCGAGGTATTAGTAAATGAAGATATAAATTTAACCATAGAAAAATCAGATAGTGAGGAGTTTGTGTTGATTCAAGAAACGAAGTCTAGAGGAAATGGATTAAGAGAGGCAAAGCGTTTGGCGAAACAAGTGCAACACGAAGTAAAATTATCGGGCAATCAATTGGCGATTCAACCTTATTTTATACTCAATAAAGGAGAGAAGTGGAGAAGTCAAAGTGTTCAACTAATTTTAAAAGTACCAGAAGGAAAATCAATCAAATTTAACAATATAGGCTACAGAAGTGCTAGGTCAATAGATTATGTAGATGAGCATGATGGGCATCACCACCATTTTTGGGCAAGAGGAGATGGGAAGGTCTACAAAATGGAAAAGAAGGGTTTGACAGGAGAAGGCATACATGACAATAAGCACCACATTAATGATTACGAATTTGGCAATAAATATAATGGTTTTTCAAGAGTGCATGTTGATGGGAAAATAAAAATAGAAATTGTCCAAAGCAATGAATTTTCCACCAAATTAACAGGTAGAACTCATTATTTGGAGAAAGTGGAAGTAAAACAATTTGATGATGTATTAAAAGTATCGACTACTTTGAAAAGTACTTCTGCACCTGTTCAGTTATACATTGCGATGCCTAATTTATCGGAAGTAGATTTAGAAAATACGGATGACGCTAAAATAAGAGGTTTCAAAGAAGCTACCATGACAATTCGGAATGAAGGCAGAGGCGATATTAAGGCTTATGCGGATATTGAGGAGTTGACGGTTAAATTAGATGGGCGGAATGAATTAGATATTCGAGGAAAAGGCAAAAAAATAAATGCTTATTTAGATAATCGAGCCAATTTGGATGCCGAACGATTTGCCGTAAATATTGCGGATATTAAAGGAGATGACCGTTCTAAAGCTAGTTTGGCGGTGTCCGATACTTTACGGCAGCGATTGGATGGGCGTAGTGTTGTTAAGGTGGATGGGGAGCCAGTGATTATTGAGGATTA
>CAYMSC010000739.1:0-2253 GCA_964392805.1 uncultured Saprospiraceae bacterium | reverse complement strand
CTGTTCACGAAGTAACAACAAAAAATCAATAACACAGAAATTTTATTCAAAAAACATGAATTCAAAAAGAAAGATAGCTATTTGTGGCGCAGGCATCGCTGGCATTTCGGCTGCCTACTATTTAGTGCTACAGCAAGTAGATGCAGAAATCATCTTAATTGATCGTCAAACTCCACTTTCTTATACTTCCAGTAAATCAGGAGAAAATTTCAGAGACTATTGGCCGCATCCAAGTATGGAGGCGCTTAGTAGTCATAGTATAGATTTGATGGTAGATTTACAAAAAGCTTATGGAGAAGATGCTTTTCAGCTAAATTTTTCAGGATATCATTTTGTGAGCCATGATGTAAATAAAGCCATTTTTGCCGATGATAGTACACCTATTTTCAGAGAAAGAAATCGAGTAGAAACAGATGCCACAGTAATTCATCAGCAGCATCCCTATTTAGATGCAGGGATTCAGAAGTCTGTTTTTATAAACAAGGCAGGTAATGTGGATTCTATTCGTATGGGAGATTTAATGTTGCAACAAGCCAAACAAAAAGGTGTCCAATTTTATGAAGAAGAAATTGTTGGACTTAAAAAACGAACGGAGGGATTTACAATCAACCTAGCAGGGCATCGCTCTATCATAGTCGATCAAATTATTTTAGCGGCTGGTCCGTTTATCAAGCAGTTAGCTAATATGCTGGATATTGATTTACCTGTCTGGAACACCTTACAACGAAAATTCATTATCCCTGATCCAAAGAAGGTGATCCCCAAGGATATGCCTTTTACCATCTATGCAGATGGGCAAACCTTAGATTGGTCAAATGAAGAATTCGATTTTATGCAATCAGACAAAGACTTAAATTGGATGACGAAGCCTTTTCCTGGCGCTATCCATATCAAACCTGAGTCTGGTCGTATCAAAATGGGCTGGGCAATTGGGAAAGAAAAACTGACTCCTGAATGGGAGGTGCCTATTCTTCCTTATTTTCCGCAAGTGGTTTTAAAAGGAGCTAGTCGATTTATTCCTGCTCTAAAAGACTATGCAGAAAATATCCCAACCCCTATTATTGAATATGGGGGCTATTATACTCGTACTGAAGAAAACTGGCCCTTGGTTGGACCTACAGAAAATGAGGATGTATTAGTTATTGGTGCTTTAGCAGGGTTTGGTACGATGACTGCATGCGCAGTTGGAGAACTATGTGCTAAATATATCACACAAAAAGAAATGCCTTGGTATGCAGAATATTTTCATCCAAATAGATACAATAATCCAACAATTAAAGCAATAATCGATGGCTTAGATATGGATGGACAGTTATAATTTTGGGTTCTTTAATGATAATGAATTCTATTCGGAATTCGATTTTCCTGATGAAGAAGTGTATCACAATGGCACTGGTCAATTGGGACAACCGTCCATGATTTTTGAAACAGCAATAGATTTCAAAACCACTTTTCATCCTATTTGAAATGAAAAAAATAAAACCAGATTTCATCCTATTCGACATGATTGGCACCACCATCCAAGATAGCAATAATGGAAAGTCTCTGATATTAGATAGTTTCCAACAAGCTTTTAAAAATAGTGGTTATGATATTAGTTACGAATCATTAAATCAACAAAGAGGAAAAACAAAACGAGTCGCTATCGACACTATCCTATCTGAGGCTAATTTGAATATGGAGTTCAAAGATAAAATTTATAACAATTTTATTACCCAATTAAACAATAGTGTTTCGTCTTTTAAAGCCATAGATGGCGCAACGGAATTATTTAAATTATTAAAAAAAGCCAAAATAAAAATTGGGATCGGAAGCGGTCTACCTTTAGCCTTCATGCATCAATTATTAGATCAACTTTATTGGGAACAATCTACTTTTGATTATATTGGTAGTTCAGACGAACTGGCTGCAGGTCGACCAAATCCCATTATGATATTAACTGCAAAAAGGCAATTAGCGTTAAATACTAAAGCAAGCATTTTAAAAATCGGAGATACCGTCGTTGATGTGCAAGAAGGTAAAAACGCTGGTGTTTTGACTGCGATGGTATTGACCGGTACACAAGGTGTAGATTCACTAGGTTCTTTAAAACCTGATTATATTTTAGATTCTGTTAAAGACTTAGGGCAAATTATAGGATCATTTTAAATAGGTTTATATTTAAGCTTTGTAAAATATTTGAAAACAGAAATTTATAGAAATCAGACGGGTTTTCTTATAAAAAAAACTAGTAAAATCACTCCCTCTAAAAAG
>CAYMSC010000738.1:0-2274 GCA_964392805.1 uncultured Saprospiraceae bacterium | reverse complement strand
TTTATTTAGAGGTCAGACCATTTCATTGTCAGACCATAAATTAAAATTTATTGTCAGAAGTGAGATACACCTCGTTGCCAACATCATAAGTCTGACCTCTGACAGTTCCGATTCATCGGAATGGTCTGACTTCTGACAACGAAGTGGTCTTTTAGGCTGAAACTCCGTCCACTTCTTCTCTAATCCAATCGTAGCCACGCTTTTCTAATTCCAGAGCCAAGTTTTTATCGCCCGTTTTTACGATTCGACCATTGTATAAAACGTGGACAAAATCTGGAACAATGTGGTCTAATAATCTTTGATAATGAGTGACAATTAAGAAAGAACGCTCTTTTGTCCTTAACTGATTTACTGCATTGGCAACAATCCTAAGGGCATCAATATCTAAACCAGAATCCGTTTCATCTAAGATACCTAATTTAGGTTCTAAAACCGCCATTTGTAGCATCTCGTTACGCTTCTTTTCGCCACCAGAAAAACCTTCGTTCAAAGACCGCTTTAATAGAGCTTGGTCTAGTTCAACCAATTTGGTTTTTGCTCTTAAATATTTCAACATTTCCATCGCATTCATTTCTTCTTCGCCTCTAGCCTTGCGCACAGAATTGACCATACTTTTTAAGAAATTGGCATTACTGACACCTGGAATTTCTACGGGATATTGGAAAGCCAAAAAGATTCCAGCAACGGCTCTTTCATCAATTTCCATTTCCAATAAATCTTCGCCACAAAATTCGATGCTTCCGCTATCTACTTCATAGTCGTCTTTGCCCGCTAAAACGTGGGAAAGCGTACTTTTACCAGAACCATTTGGTCCCATGATTGCATGGACTTCTCCTGGTTTGATTTCTAGATTAATACCTTTTAAAATTTCTTGGTCCTCTACGGAGACTTTTAAGTCTTTGATTTTTAGCATTTTATTTAATTATTTATCTAATTTTATATTTTAATTTTTCTCCATACTAATTATTCCTCGCATTCCTATCATCCTTAGTCGGAAAAGACAAAGAACCACCACTATAATAAGTACCAAAAGTCTTTACCCCCGAATACACCTGATTAACAGCACTTTTTATTTGTTCTTCCGTCAACTCCTTTAATGGGTGAATGAAAGCAGCCCAAACAACTCCATCAGAAAAAGCATATCGAATATCTAAAGCCGTATGAAAATTAGCTTCCATACATTTTTGGATATGTTCTTCCGTTAAGTCTTCTATTTTGGCAATGGGAGCGATAATACGCATCCTATTATGAAATTCATCCGTCAAACAGAAAAAAATAATGGAATCTATGGTGAATTTCCAATTTCCTTTAGCACCTTCTATTTCGTTGGTGTTTAAGGCAGATAACGTTTCATATAACTTTTGATTATTCATCATAAATTATCAATTTTGTTTTCTATCTCTTTTAGTTTGAACTGTCGATTCATATCAAATGTATTTGATTTTGTATTCGCCAATTCGATTAAATTATAAGCGCATCCAAAAGCATTGGTTTTTGTAGCAGTATCAGATTGATGTTCACCTAACTCCAAGACATAATCCGCTATTTGCTCCAAATGTCCACTCGTAATGGGCTGTTCGGCAAAATAATCTGCTAAAGCTGTTTTATCAAAACCCAATAATTTGTCAATATCTATATCCAATTCGCTTTTGAATTGTTGGTTAGCTATTTGAAAGCTTTCTGCTACTTTTCCTTGAGATTTTAAACCTAAAAAAGCAGTAATGATTTTACCCAATGCTCTGCCTAATTGCTCAATTTGCTGTTGTATGATGTCTCTTTGTATCATTGTTATTTCTTAATTTGATAAAACATCAACTCGACTGGGTCGTTCGGCAAATACATGTATTTAATAAATTGTAAACCCAATTTCTCCAACAACTTCCGAGAAGGCAAATTCGCCTCAATCGTAATCCCACTAATAATTGACAAACCAAATGGACCAAAAGCCAATTCTTTTACCTTATTAGCTGCTTCAAAAGCATAACCTTGTCCACCATATTGTGGCAAAAAAGCAAAACCAATATCCACGCCTTCCAATCCATCTCTATCGTACAAACCACAGCTTCCCATTATCACCCCATCATTTTTTCGAATCACCGAATTATTGGAATACCCCAATCGTTCTTGCTGAGGACGCATTTTTTCTTTGATATAATTTTCCGCATCTTTCACACTTTTAACCCCTCGGTCGCCAATATTCTCCAACCATCCTTTTGAGTTCATTAACTCGTAGATAAAGGGAGCATCTTCGACACTCGTTGGTCGGATGATTAA
>CAYMSC010000737.1:0-2287 GCA_964392805.1 uncultured Saprospiraceae bacterium | reverse complement strand
CTCAAATTCAAACTCAAATTCAAATTCAAATTCAAATTCAAAAATTTAAAGAGCAAATAAATTTACTTACCAATAGGTTGTTCCTTTGGGACTAGATTTAAGAAAAGTAAAGTCCCAGCAGTCTAAGCAACATTCCTTCTACCACCTACCAACGATTGAAAAATCAGACTCATAAAGATAACCACCATACAGCCAATAAGATTTAACCATAGATAAGCTAAATTAATGTATTCGGCATAATCTAAAGCAAAAATGCTTAAAACGGTCAATTCTCCAATAACTGCTCCATAAAATACCGCATTTGATTTGACCTTCTCAAAGAAAAAAGCGACTACAAATACCCCTAATATAGTTCCATAAAATAGGGAGCCAACTATATTTACAAACTCAATTAAATTATCAAAAAGAGAAGCAAAAGCGGCAAATGTGAGGGCTATTACCCCCCATAATAAAGTAAAAAGTTTTGCTGATTTTAGATAATGTTGGTCTGACTGATTGGGATTGAACGAGCGTTTATAAAAATCTACGGTCGTACAACTAGCCAAGGCATTCAATTCAGAAGCAATAGAAGACATCGCCGCTGAAAAAATGACGGCTAAAAGCAAACCAACCAATCCTTTGGGCAAATGCTGGGTAACAAAGGCAAGAAAAACATAATCGCTATCTTCCACATCTAATTTAACCGCTGTGCGCTTACTATAATCGGCTATTAATTTATCTACTTCTCCTCTTATCTTCGCATCTTGGTCATTATAATTATTTAATAAAACTTGTGATGCTTGAATGCTAGTTTCATTCCCCGTATCCAAATTTGCAACCATCGAATGAATCGCCGCTTGTTTCTTTTCAAACACTTCATCAAATTGCAACTGCAAAGCCGCCAATTTAGGCTGCGTTGTAGCATCTTGTTCAATTTTGGTCAAATTGGCTGGATTGAAATGAATCGGTGGTTTGGTAAATTGATAAAACATAAAGACCATTATTCCCACCATCAAGACAAAAAACTGCATCGGCACTTTAAAAATACCATTGAACAATAAACCTAATCGACTCTCTGTTAAGGTTTTTCCAGATAAATAACGAGCCACCTGTGATTGGTCCGTTCCGAAATAAGATAGAAATAAAAAGGTACCACCAAATAAGGCAGACCACATATTGTATTTATTTTCTAAATCAAATTCAAAATCAACAATATTCAATTTACCCATTTTTCCAGCTACGCCCATTGCATCAGAAAAAGATACATCCATCGGCAATTTCATAATCAATATAGCAAATGCCACAATTAGCCCTCCCATGATAATTATCATTTGCTGTTTCTGGGTTTGACTTACGGCAGTCGTACCGCCAGACATGGTATAAAATATAACGATGATACCCATTAAGGCAATTGTTAATTTCAAGTTCCATCCTAAAACTAAGGATAAAATAATGGCTGGAGCATAAATGGTAATCCCTGCTGCGAGACCTCGACCTAAAAGAAACAGAAAACCTGTGAATTGCCGCATTCGGACATCAAATCGTTGCTCCAAATACTCATAGGCAGTATATACTTTGAGTCGGTAAAAAATGGGTAAGACAAAAACAGCAAGTATTACCATTGCTATTGGCAATCCAAAATAAAATTGTGCAAAACGCATACCGTCGTCAAAAGCTTGCCCAGGTGTCGACAAAAACGTAATCGCACTCGCTTGAGTTGCCATAATAGACAAGCCAATGGTCCACCACTTTAATTCTCGGTCGCCTAATAAATAACTTTCAGTACTATTTACTTTACGGGTTTTCCAAATACCATAGGAAACTATAAATACTAAAGTCGCAATTAGTACTATCCAATCAATCGTGTGCATATTAAGCGTAGGTTTTAGTCAAGAGATAAAATACAGTTATCAGTAGGAAATGTAGGATTAAAACAAAAGCATACATTTGATTCCACGATTTGAATATTGGTGGCAGGTCTTCCTGAGAAGATGTAGGTTTAGTTGGTTTTGACATATTTGATTAAGGTTTTAAAGTTTGGTTTTCTTTTTGGGTGTCCAAAAGTAGCGGATACCTTGGACAAATAATAAAATTTAACAAGTATTAACGAGTAAATCGTAATTTGGTTGGTATCTTTAAATAATCAGAAGGAAAATTGATGTTCCAAAAGAATCAAAAGTAGCAATAAAAAAGCGATAGTATTTTATTCAATACTATCGCTTTTTATTTTTGACGCATTATTTAGTTACTATTTTTTCTCTACCGTACACTTTTTGAAAACGCCGCCTTTGGCGACTAAAACATGGGG
>CAYMSC010000736.1:0-2292 GCA_964392805.1 uncultured Saprospiraceae bacterium | reverse complement strand
AAACAATTATTCCCCCTCAAACAAATCATCCATCTCTAAAACTGTATCAACCAATCCCAAACTATGTTCATTATGCTTTAAACCAAAAGTCGAAATAAGGGTCCAAAAAAGCTGTTTCCGAGTTTTAGTAGCTCTTCTAAAAATTGTCATTTTCTCCCTTAATGCCATGGCATAAGATTTACTCAGGTGCATAGGTTCTTTATAAAATTTAATTTCAAATAAGTTAATCACATGGTCATTTCTATCTAAAACTAAATCAATTTGCACACCTTTATCACTTTTAGTCCCTTTTTTATAAAAAGTAGACGCCAAAGAATAGATACCTCCAATATTTAAGACTTTTTTAATTTGGGGTAAATGTTTTAAACAGATACTTTCAAAGGCATAACCACTCCATGATTTATAAGCTTGAGTTTGGCTAAGATGTTTCCAAGTACCACTCATTTCGTTCCGCTTATTTTCCATAAATTGGAGATAGAATAGCGAATATTCATCAGTGAGTCTATAAATGTTAGTATTTTTTTTAGCCCCAAAAGGAAAATAAGTACTAATAAAACCTGATTGCGTCAATTCTTCTAATATTTTGGATAAGCCTGCCCCACTAGTAAATTTCGTGTTTTGTATAATTTCTTTCCTAGACAGTCCCAACTGTTTTTTGGCTAAACTTCGGATAACGGCAATATGTTTATCCGCATTTTTAAATAAGGCAGCAAATAAGTTAGAGAATTCATTTTTTAATAGACCTGTCTCCGAAAAACAAATAGTATCTATATTCTGAGCAGCACTTTTTCCTCCCTTCAATTCTTTTAAGTAATGTGGAATTCCTCCCATTGCCATGTATAAATGTAATAATTGATAGCGGTCAAAATGAATATGCCTAGACTTTAAATAGGTCTCCGTCTCTGCTAATGTAAAAGGTTTTAAATGAATCCGTTTGGTAATCCGATTATGTAGTCCACCTTTATCTCTAACTATTTTTTGAATCATCCAAGAAGCAGCAGAACCACAAATGACTACGACTAGATTTTGGCGAGATGCCCAGCTATTCCAAAAATATCCAAACGCTTGCAAGAAACCTGATTTATGAGTATCTAACCAAGGTAATTCATCAAAAAACAGCACTTTCTTTTCTGAACCCAAAAGTGGTTTTAAATACTGTTTTAATTGCTGAAATGCTTCTAGCCAATCGGTAGGAATTTCTAAAGATAAATTGGATTGACTGTACTCCGTTAATACATCTCTAAAATTTCTTAATTGCAATTGACGAGCTGCATTTTGAATACCCGTTATTTCAAAAACAATTTCTTTTTTATAAGTAGAAGTCACCAAAAAGGTTTTACCAACTCGACGACGGCCAATTACCGAAATCATTTCTGCCTCATTTGACAATAACGCTTCTTGTAGAGTTGTGCATTCTGCTTTTCTTCCTATTAAATTAATGTTCATTGATTCAACTTTGGCAATTAATATAAATCTATTAGTTGCCAAAGTTAGTGTAAATTATTTAACTTTGGCAAGTAATAGAATTTTATAATCTGCCAAAATATATTAAACAGGCTTTTCTCTTCAAAAAATCACATTTTTATTTTCACCAAATTAGAGAATAATGGAATTCATTTATGCGACTACCGCACATCTCAATTGGTTAAAGGAACAGGATGAACATGTTAGTCCAGCCATTTTACTTCATAAAATTCAAGCACAACAAATTCTATTAGCTATTGTAAAAGGAGAACCAATAGGATGGCTTAGGTTTGGATTTTTTTGGGATACCATTCCATTCATGAATTTACTGTTCCTCCATCCTGCCTTTAGACAAAAAGGGATTGGTAGCAAGTTGGTTAAATTCTGGGAATCAGAGATGCAAAAGCAACAACATAAATTAGTCATGACTTCTACTCAATCTGATGAAACCACTCAGCACTTTTATAGAAAATTGGGATATGTAGAAAGTGGTTCCCTCCTTTTTGAAAATGAACCATTAGAAATAATTTTTAGAAAGTCTTTAAATTAAAATAGAACAGCCCATTATTTGACACTCTCCTTATCTTAATATTTTGTAAACTTTCGCTTTCTCCGTACTTTTGCGCTTTCATAAAAGAAAATCCTCCTAACCTTATACATTAAAAAACATTTAGCACCGAATGCTGAGTTTATGTAAATACCAAATTCATAACTCATCATTCACAACTCATCACTAAAAACACATGGCAGTTAAAAAAATCAACTCTGCACTGATTTCGGTATTTTCCAAAGATGGTTTAGCACCAATCGCTCAAGAACTCCACAAAT
>CAYMSC010000735.1:0-2300 GCA_964392805.1 uncultured Saprospiraceae bacterium | reverse complement strand
TACGGGGACTAGCAGGCTTCGCCATTGGCTTTTTTATCGCTCGAAAATTACGGGACTTCATTCGCTCTATTGTTATTATGTGCATTCCGCTAAAACACAGAATCTCCGAACGGTCTTTTCAAATTCAAACTCGAATTACCACTTTAGTTAGTATTTTATTGATGATTGCTATTGCGGTTGGGCTAAATTGGGGACTATCTAAAGGACTAACTCAAATGGGCATTACTCAAAAAACAACGATTCATGGTGCTGCTACTTCGACACCAGCTATCCAATGGCCCACCCAACCAATTATTCCTCCACCAGCAAAGGAACAATCCCCTACTCCACCAACGACTACTCCACCGAAAAAAATACCACCTCCAGTGACCACTTTTGAAGCACCTATTGCTATTCCAGCAAACCGTCCAAGTCAGCCTATCAAATATGCGTCTCCTCCAACTCCACAAGTATACCAGCAACAAGTACCACCACCAATAGTCTACCAAAATCCTACTCCTCCAAGCACTTATGCGGCTTTCACTATCTACTATTACGCACAATTATACGCTTTTAGGGATTTTGAGAAGGCACAAGCCCAACAACTTAAATGGAATAGCCATAGCCAACTACCAGTTAGAATTGGGTTTGTTGGGCAAGAATTTGCGCCCTACAAAGTAATTATTGGACCTTTCAAGCATCGGCAGGCAGCCACTAGTTTTCTAAGGCATCATCAGTTGAAAGGTTTTGCAAGACCTGCTCACCAACTCCAATTATTTGAATAAGAATGGACATCTAAATAAGTAATAACAATCCGCAAAAGAACTAGCTGTTTTGTTCTTTCTTCACCGACTCCTTTTTGTAAGGGGTTGGTGCTTTGAATTATTATTAAGGAAGTAAATTACTTTCGATTAGCCAGAGGCTTCCGCCCATGCTTTTTCTCATAAGCAGCAATATGTTTATTCTCCACATCCTTTCTTGCGACCTTTAATGCCTTTGATAAAAATTTTGCCATAGAACCTTGCCCAGCCTACAATAGCATTGAATAAACCAAGTTGACGACGCAATCTGTCCGATAACTCATCTTTATCGATAGGGTCAGAACTGATACCGTATTTTACAATATCGTCATCAATACTGTCCATAATACCATAGAGATGATGTTTTAGGTCATTGTCGTGGGAGTTCCGATGATTGGACATGGATTTAGGAGAGTAAATTGGCTAGGAAATTATTATTACTCCAGCCTTTTGTATTAGCGTAAGTTTCGTAAAGGAAAGCAGGAATATGTTCGTAAGGTTTTCCTGTTTTTTTCTGATAGGCTTGACTAGCAAGACTTAATAAAGATTCAAAGGAATTGTCTTTGACCATTTTTTCTGGGTTGGCTAAAATTGTGTCAAAGGTATCTTTTCCTTGTGCAACTGCCATACAACGAGCATATAAGAAGCCATCAACAGAAAATGGCGCATCTTCCCCCTGATAGGCATTTTGCCCAGTATTTTCGGCATATAGTTGTCCGTCTAGTTGATATAACTTTTCAGATAGAATATCATCGAAAGCTTTGATTTTGGCTTTGGATAATCCACTTAAATGAGTCATCGCCGTAGCCATTATTGTCGAAGCTTTTCTTTTTTTCCAATCTAATAAAGCTATAATTTTCCAAAATTCAACTTCTGATAAGGCAGTAGATTTATGTGGAAACCAAATGGTCACCTCCTGCTCGCCATCGGCAGCTTGTCCCCTGAGCTGGTCAAGGTATTCTTTATTTAAATCTTTGAGCTTTACTCGATGTATGGTCATTTAGAAAACGATTTTACTAATAATCATCCTTTACAAATATAAATAAACAAATTTAGAATATCCTGTTTTAGTGCAACTAATTAATATTTTTCACTAATACGATTATATAATCTACTAAGTCATCTTCCGGTGGCAGTCCTCCTAACCTGGCAAAGCCAGTACCATAATTCTGAATGATGAATGAATGAATTTTGAATTAGCACTAGGTCAGATTCAATCATTCAACATTCAACATTCAAAATTTCTTGTCAAAACTTGTCCCGAGCATCGGGAAAATCGCACGATTTTATTGGTAAGAGCCTAAAATAGGAACGAGAGTTGCGTAGCAAAAATGCGTATCAGCTTATGCCCAGAGGCATAAATAGCGAATGGCAAGTAGACCTTTTTAACGTAGTGAACCCGTCAGGAATGGGAGGTTTTTTATTTTGCCATCCCATCCACTCCGTGGTTCGCTTCCTTGAATGTCCACTGGACATTCATTTCGTTTTTCAAACGAAAATCGGGCGCTCATTCACTAAAAT
>CAYMSC010000734.1:0-2327 GCA_964392805.1 uncultured Saprospiraceae bacterium | reverse complement strand
TTTGCATAGCAGGGCTACGGAAATATTTTTTAAGGAAAAATGAGGGCAAAAGAGATCGTCCAAATGGCGGAGTTATTGTTTTACCGTTACTAAGCAGTAAATAAAATAAATATTTACCTTTGCGCTTTTAAAATTGACTATTCAAAATTAATCTGTTTACAATGAAGAATATAACCGTAATTGGTGCTGGAACAATGGGAAATGGTATCGCTCATATCTTTGCAATGAAAAATTTCTCTGTGGTAATAGTAGATATTTCTCAAGCAGCTTTAGAAAAAGCAATAGCTACCATAACTAAAAATCTGGACCGTATGGTTCGCAAAGAAAAAATTTCGGAAGCAGATAAGGCAGCAACATTAAGAAATATCGCAACCACCACCGATTTAATATCAGGGATAAAACAAGCGGATTTAGTCGTCGAAGCAGCAACAGAAAGAGTAGATTTGAAATTGAAAATCTTTCAACAAATTGACGAAGCTGCGCCAGAAAATGCAATTTTAGCTAGTAATACTTCTTCTATTTCTATCACTAAAATTGCCGCTGCTACTAAAAGACCAGAAAAAGTCATTGGAATGCACTTCTTTAATCCTGTACCAGTGATGAAATTAGTGGAAGTAATTAATGGTTACGCAACTTCAAAAACAGTCACGACAGAAATTATGGAACTGTCCAAAGAACTTGGAAAAGTACCTGTCGAAATTAAGGACTACCCTGGATTTGCTGCCAATCGGATGTTGATGCCTTTATTAAATGAGGCTTTTTATACTTTATATGAAGGAGTAGCTGGTGTAGCAGAAATTGATACGGTGATGAAATTGGGAATGGGACATCCAATGGGTCCCTTACAATTAGCAGATTTTGTTGGCTTAGATGTATGCTTAGCTATTTTGAATGTTTTAAAAGACGGTTTTGGAAACCCAAAATATGCTCCCTGTCCTTTATTAGTAAATATGGTGGCCGCAGGGAAATTGGGTAGAAAAACAGGAGAAGGATTTTATAATTATCAAGGAGCAGGGAAAGATTTAGTAGTGGCAGAACAATTTGCTTAAATATAATTAAAACAATATGTCTAATTATAAATATGATTTAAGAGGTGTTTCAGCAACCAAAGATGAAGTGCATGAAGCAATAAAAGGAATGGATAAAGGCTTGTATCCAAATGCTTTTTGTAAAATTCTTCCAGATGTTGCTGGTGGTGATAGTGAGTACGTTAACTTAATGCACGCTGATACCGCAGGAACTAAAACTAGCTTAGCTTATCTTTATTGGAAAGAAACAGGAGATGTTTCTGTCTGGGAAGGAATAGCACAAGATGCCTTAGTGATGAATTTAGACGATATGGGCTGTGTTGGTTGTGTTGATAATATATTATTGTCTTCTACGATTGGTCGAAACAAAAATTTAATTACAGGTGAAGTTATTACTGCTTTAATTCAAGCGACTAAAAAACTAACTGACAGATTGGCTACTTTTGGTATTAATGTGCATTCTGCAGGTGGCGAAACCGCTGATGTAGGTGATGTTGTTCGTACGATTGATGTTGGGTATACTGCATTTGCTAGAATGAAAAAAGCAGATTTAATCGTAAATGATATCAAGCCAGGTAATGTAATTGTTGGCCTTGCATCTTATGGTCAAGCAAGCTATGAAGAAGCGTATAATGGAGGTATGGGAAGCAACGGTTTGACCTCCGCAAGACATGATGTTTTGAGCAAAGAATATGCGGAGAAATATCCAGATAGTTTTGACGCTAATACACCAAAAGAAGTAGTTTATATTGGGTCGAAAAAATTGACTGACAAGATTGATATTGATGGAGAGCAAATTGATGTAGGAAAATTAGTACTCTCTCCAACTAGAACTTATTTACCCATAATTAAAGCTATTTTGGATGAGTTTAGTGGGCAAATTGATGGAATGATTCATTGCACTGGGGGCGCACAAACCAAGGTTATCAAATTTGTAGAGAACGTCCATATTGTAAAGGATAATTTACTACCAATTCCTCCACTTTTTAAAATGATTAAAGAGGAAGCAGATACGGAATGGAGAGAAATGTATCAAGTCTTCAATATGGGGCATCGCTTAGAATTATATGTGAAACCAGAAATAGCAGAGCGTATTATTGCCATATCAAAATCCTTTAATGTGCATGGTCAAATTATTGGTAAGGTAGCTGCAAATGATTCCCCTAAAGTAACGATTGTAGCACCTGATGGAAAGAGAATGGAGTATTATAATTAATTTTTTTGAGTGTTTATTCTTAGTACATTGTAAGTAACGGCAAAACAATAACTTGAACATCTAGGACGGCTTCTTTTGATCCT
>CAYMSC010000733.1:0-2330 GCA_964392805.1 uncultured Saprospiraceae bacterium | reverse complement strand
AAAATAGCAGGCTTTGAGAATTATCGAATTCAATTTCATTTGAATGCAGGCACTGCTTTTTCTAAAACCAGCCTAGCGACTCGAACCTTTGAATTACGCCAAATAGACCTAAGTTTAAGTAGTAAAATTTTCCTATTAAGCTTGGAAGCAGATTGTGATTGTCCAACTTTTTCCAGAGATGCAGGGCTGCTTGAAAAAGGATTTTATGTAGAATTGATTGCAGGGGCGAGTTCCTATAATGCAACATTAAGAGATGTTTTTGAGGTCAATGATAAAGGAGTTGGTTTAAAATTAGGGCTAGGAATGGGCATTGAAATTGGCATAAATGACCAAGTGACTATCAGCCCATATGTTCGCTATAATCGCTTTTTTAGTAATGAATGGGAAGGCCTACAAGAAGTTATTGGAACTTTAGATAATATTGAATCGAATAGAGGCAGTAATACTTCTCCCATCAACCAAGTTTCGGCTGGTATACGATTAGGTATTAGTTTGGAGCGGTAAATCCTTAAAACAAAACGAATTGTCCTTATACACAAAGTTAACAGATACTACCCTACGGAAAATAGTTCAACAATTTGATATTGGTCTCCTTCAATCTTGGAAAATATTGCATGGTGGAGTAGAAAATACCAATCACCTGATTTGTACGGAATCTCAGAAATATGTGCTTACCCTGTGCGAAAGAAAAACCGCTGAAGACACTACTACCCTAGCGAATATTTTAGAACATCTTGCAGCAAATAAATATCCTACAAGCCAATTAGTAAAAAATCGAAAAAATGCTACTATTAGTTTTTATCAAAATAAACCTGTTTTATTAAAAACCTATATTGAAGGGGATGTTAAAGAAGCTTTTGACAATGCCTTAATTTTGAAACTCGGAAATAAGATTGCCAAACTGCATCAAATCTCCGCACCTAAAAAGATTCCTCACCAATTCTCCTACGGGCAACAGCATTTTTCTGAATTATATGCATCTGTTAAACATCCTTTTGCTGATTGGCTAAAAGAAATGCACCAATATATTTTGGACAATCTACCTCCTTCTTTGCCTAAAGCATTCATTCACGGAGATATTTTTACTAGTAATATTGTAATTACAGCAGCTCAAGAACCTGTTATCATGGATTTTGAAGAATCCTGTTATTATTATCGGCTTTTTGACTTGGGGATGGCAGCCATCGGAACTTCTTCTGAAAATGGACAACTTAATATCGCTAAAATTAATGCTCTACTCAAAGGGTATCAGCAATATAATTTGTTAACTGCAATAGAAAAAAGGTGCTTCAAAATTTTTCTAAGCTATGCAGCCACAGCAACTGCTTTTTGGCGATTCAGACAATTTAATATATTAGTGCCTATTGCGGCAAGAAAGGATAGCTATAAAGAAATGCAGCAGTTAGCGATTCAGGCTAGGCATATGGAATTCTTTCTCTAATTATATAAAGATTTAAAAGGCGAACCAGCATATACTTATTTATATTTAAAAATTAAATAATCAGAAAATTTCAACTGAGTAAATAAATTTTATAAAAAAGTAATCATATTCAAAATAAACTCAGGAAAATTCGAGGAAAGCTTAAATTATCTCATCAAATTCTTCGTCTTCTTTTTCTTGTATCCATCGACCAATAGCGCTATTTTTTTGTTGGTGCATCTTAGGCAAGGTTTCCATTACTTCTTGAATAAATAAAGGGTCTACAATCGCTTTAATAGCCGCTACAGAGTCTATATCATCACCACTTCTAAATTTATAAGTTAGCTCGTAAAGGCCAGATTCAAACTTTACGGAATATTTACTATCATGTAAAAACAAGGTAATTTTAAGGGAAGGATGTGGAATATCACCGACGATACGCATCTTGAATACTTTTGGTTAATAAAGTGTAAAGGTGAGGATAATTGGGGAATTTCCTTAGATATGCCAAATGCTTTTTAATGGTTTTTTCGTCCTGTCTTCTAGCAGGTCCTGTCTGCATGTCTAAGGGGGAATGATTGGCAATTTTTAAAACGGTCTCTGTGATTAAGGGTTTTAATAGGTCAAAATCAATTTGTTCTTTAGCGGTAATTTGTTGTCCAAGGTAAAAAAGATGGTTCGTAAAATTATTAACAATTACTGCTGCCACATGCAAAATAGCCCGTTCTTTATCATTAATGGTCGCTACCGTATTGCTAATTAATGCACCTAACTTTAGAAGTTTTTTAAGGTCTTTTGGTTGACCTGCATCTACACAAATTGGAATATTGGCAAATCGTATTTTCCTAGCTTTTGAAAAACTTTGAAGTGGATAAAATACACCGAATTTTGAGAAGCAAGTAGAAATGGT
>CAYMSC010000732.1:0-2338 GCA_964392805.1 uncultured Saprospiraceae bacterium | reverse complement strand
GTCTTTGATTGTCAACCCGTTCCACCTGTCCGCAATCAAAAAGGAGATTGGTTGGATAAAGGATTAGGCTTAACCAATGCACATTTACAAGGAGTGCATTTATTATTACCAGGTTGGGGCGAAAATGGACCGACATTAGAAATTTACAGTTATAACAACATGGCCGAAAAGCTGCCCACTACTCCTAATCGAAAAGGTTATGGACATTTAGCTTTTGAGGTGGATGATGTGGCAGCAATTTTACAGAAACTACTGAAAAATGGTGGTAGCAAACAAGGAGAAATAAGTGGCAAAAAAATAGAAGGAGTCGGTTATATTACCTATACTTATGCCAAAGACCCAGAGGGAAATATTATTGAAATACAGAATTGGGACAAGTCTGTAGAATAAGCAAGAGATCATAAAGCAAATGATGGATTTATTTTTCTAATTAACGACAAATCGATGAAAAGACTCGACCAAAAAGTTTGCCTTATCACAGGCGCAGCAAAAGGAATAGGACAGGCAATTGCAGAATTATTCCATCAAGAAGGTGGTATTGTGCTAATTTCAGATATAGATGATAAAATTGGGCAAGCCTTATCTAAAACTTTACCTCAAAGTGAATATCATCATTTGGATGTTAAACATGAAACAGAATGGCAGAAGATAACCAAATACATCCTAGATAAATACGGTCGATTAGACGTGCTAGTTAATAATGCAGGGATTACTGGATTTTTAGAAACTTCAGGTCCATTTGATGCCGAAAACATTGATTTAGCTTCTTGGCAAGAAGTTCAGGCGGTCAATTCAACTGGCGTAATGTTAGGTTGTAAATATGGGATTAAAATGATGAAAGCCAAGGGTGGCAATATTGTTAATATCTCTTCCAGAAGCGGTATTGTTGGGATTCCATTAGCCGTTGCTTATGCCGCCAGTAAAGCTGCGGTAAGAAATCATACCAAAAGCGTTGCTTTATACTGTGCCGAAAAAGGATATAACATACGTTGCAACAGCATTCATCCTGCCGCTATCATGACTCCGATGTGGGATACCATGCTCGGTACAGGGGAAATGCGCACCAAAATGATAAAGGACGTAGAAGCGGGAATTCCAATGGGGAAGTTTGGCGAACCAGTTGATGTCGCTTATAGTGCGCTGTTTTTAGCTAATAAAGAATCTAAATACATTACGGGAATTGAATTAACGGTAGATGGAGGTATTCTAGCTGGCAGTCAGGGGAAGCCGACGGAATGAACGAGCGAACCCATAGGGTGAAAGCCCAGTATGAGCAAACATTGTTTGTGAACCGTAAAACGGATGGGATGCTCAAGCGAGAGAACCACGAAGTGGGCGGATGGGAAAACTATGAATTCTAAATCTTCAGAATAGATTGCATATAAACTTAAAATCAAGATTAACAAACATGAAAAAAATAATCAAAAATATTGGCTTGGTTTTAGGTGTTTTCATGGTATTCATAATTGCCTTTTTATTTTATGTTAGTCCACAAAAAACTACCGCATTTGAGGATAAAGATGGACAAGCAATCGTTAATAGTATTGCAGAAATAAAGACGATTCCAATCAATGGGCATCCTCAAAGATTATTAATCAGAGGAAAAGATAAAAACAATCCTGTTGTATTACATGTGCATGGCGGTCCGGGCGCTCCCGACTATCCATTTTTTGGAGCTGCTAATTTGGAAGATAATTTTACTATTTGTTATTGGGACCAGCGAGGTGCGGGCGCTTCCTACTCAGCAGATATCCCTGCCAACTCTATGAATTTAGACAACATCGTAGAAGATGGTATTGCGGTTACTAAATTCCTAAAAGATCATTAAAAAAAAGAAAAAATATACTTACAAGGTCACTCTTGGGGAACAAATGTAAGCATCAATATGGCACAACGTCGCCCAGATTTATATCATGCCTATATTGGCATTGGCCAAATGGCCAATTCTCATTTATCTGAGCAAAAGTCTTATTTGGATAAATATTTAAAACTATTCCGTTCAGCAGATAAGGGAAGTGCCTTAAATGCAACGATGATTGAGGAATTAAAATCTGCTTTAAAGAGTTCGCAAAAGGAATATAAAAAGCGATTTACCATCAAAAAGGCATCGGGTATCTTTTTATTAAAAACAGAAAACATTTCCTATTTTACGGCAAGTGATGACCTCGTTTTTGCGATGGATGATAAAAATAAACGGCATGTCGTTAATTATAGAATGTCTGATTTAGAAGAGATTCTAGATCCTGCTGTTTTTTTTCGCATCAATCGTAGCGATATCGTCAATATTAATTTTATTGAAAAAATGGAAGCTTATTTTGGCAATCGTTTAGTCGTTTCT
>CAYMSC010000731.1:0-2348 GCA_964392805.1 uncultured Saprospiraceae bacterium | reverse complement strand
TACTTAGGTCGTCAAATACCTAAATAATTGGTAAATCAGTAAAGGTTTTGTAGCCAAGCATTCCTTGCATAATGGGGATACCTATCCTTCTTTTTTTGTAAATTTGTGAAAAGTGTGTATTACCTTTTCTAAATAAAAGAGACTAAATACATGAGAGAACTCTCTAATCGGGATATAATTGAAAAAATTAGAACAGGAGAACTTCAATCTGAGAATACGGCTATTAAATTCCTCTACTTTAAATACTATCCAAAAGTTGAATGGTATATTTTAAAAAATGGAGGGACCAAAACGGAAGCAGCAGATGTTTTTCAGGACAGTATGATTGTTTTGTACAATAGAATAAAACAAGATGCTTCGCCATTACGAAGTTCTGTTTGGACTTTTTTGTATAGTGTATGTAGAAATAGGTGGTTAAAAACAATGAGAACTAGAAATCGAACTATTGCAATGACTGAAAAAATTACCTTAATTCCTGTGGCAGACAATTATCCTGAAACATTGGCCAATCAAGAAAGAGCAAAGTTTATCCAAGAAATACTTAGGAGAATGAAGGAAGACTGTAAGACTATTTTACTATACTATTACTTTGAAAAGTTGCCAATGAAAATAATAGCTGAAAAGATGAAACTTTCTAGTGAACAAATAGCTAAGAATAAAAAATATAATTGTTTAAAGACCCTTAAAAAAAATGTTTTAGCTAAGTTTAAAAACATCCATAATTTTAATAATGAATACTAGGAAACAAGAAGAAATTGATGATTACCTCTTCGATAAATTACCCGCCGCTGAAAAGGCTGATTTTCGTCAGAAAATGATTAATGATAAAAACTTCAAAGAAGATTTTTTATTACAAAAAGAAGTCGTCCAAAACATTCAGTCCTATGGTAATGAGTTGCTAAAAAATAAATTACAGGCAATACATCAAGAAATGCTAGCGCAACCCAAAAAACGTCCTGTTTTATTATATGTACTTGGTATAGCTTGTAGTATAATTTTACTTATTTTTTCTGTTCTGTTTTTTAATAATTTCCATCAGCCTAACCAAACCGCAACATTCTCTAACTATTATCAACCCTACCCACTTTCATTTCAAACAAGGACATCCGTTCCACAGAAAAACGACGATGCCCATGCTGCCCAATTACTATATCAACATCAACAATATTCAGAAGCCTTACCATTATTAGAAAAACTAAGTCTAGATAACCCTGAAAATCCCAAATTTTTGCTAGGGAAAGGAATTTGTTATATTGAATTAAAGGATTGGGAAAAAGCTTTAACAACTTTTGACTCAATTGTCCAACTGAATGAATCCTTTTTTAAAGATCATGCAATTTGGTATGCTTCTCTTATACATTTTAAATTGCAAGATTTTCAGCAAGCAAAAAATGGATTAAAAATATTGGCTAATAATATCAATGCAGACCATTATGAAGAGGCTCAACAAGTACTTAAAATTCTAGAAAAGAAAGAAGACTAAGAAAAATACATATATCAATCATACAATCTATCAAAATATACGGCGACCAAGCCATGCTGATAAATTTTGAACAGCAAATAGATACTGCTATTAATGCGGCAGTGATTGCTTTACAAAATGCTGTTGAGCAAGCCAAAATTGATGGCATTAGCTATTTGATTCCTGCCTACTGTTCTTTGACTATTGGCTACAATCCAAAGGTGATTGAATTTGGTGTTTTGGAAGCCGTGATTAAACAGATTGGCACAAAGTTATTTGAAAACAATAATATTGCCTCAAAAAAAAATCCTGTGGAAAGAGCTTCCAGAACTTCAAGTTCTGGAAGCTCTGCGGATTCTAATATCCTAGATAAAGTTGAAAATACCCATCACAATAAAGGTGCTCGCCTACTAAAAATCCCAGTTTGCTACGAAGCACCTTATGCCTTAGATTTAATTGAATTAAGTGAAGCAAAAGGAATATCAAAAGCCGAAATTATAAAATTACACACCAGCCAAACCTATAAAGTATATATGCTAGGTTTTTTACCAGGCTTTGTATTCATGGGAAAAGTAGTTCCCGAACTAGCATGCAATAGAAAAGTCACCCCTCGATTGCGAGTCCCTGCCAGTTCTGTTGGAATAGCAGGATTCCAGACAGGCATTTACCCGATGATTTCTCCCGGTGGTTGGCAAATTTTAGGGCGCACCCCACTAAAAATTTTTGACCCCCAAAAAGAAAACCCCTTTTTATTTCAAGCAGGAGATGAAGTGAATTTTTATGCGATTACTGCCGAAGAATATGGGAAAATAGAAAACGAAAAAGCTAATGCATAGGTACTTGCCAAACTATCTCTAAAGTCTCTTTTGTTTCAGGAGTGGTAACC
>CAYMSC010000730.1:0-2352 GCA_964392805.1 uncultured Saprospiraceae bacterium | reverse complement strand
TCACTAAACAAGGCAGTAAAAAGCGTTACACTAATCATCAAACCAACTGTCACACTCGGCGGATTAACAGAAAACAGCATAATTAAAAAGCCAAAAAATAAAATAATAGACGTTAAACAAATCGCTTTTCCTGTTTCCAAAAAAGTAATATGAATAGATTCTTCAGTAGATAAACCTTTATCGCTGGTCAACCTAAATTTACTCAAAAAATGGATGGTATCATCAACAGCAATTCCAAAAACAATCGCAAATAAAATAGCCACACCAGCGTCTAGTTCTATTCCTAAAAAACCTAAAAGTCCTCCAGCAAAAACTAATGGAAAAACATTCGGCACTAAAGAAATCAAAACCATTCGCCAATTCTTAAATAAGAAGGCCATTAAAATACTGATAATGATAATTGCAATACCGAGTCCTTCCAGTAAACTTTCGCGGGCATAAACTGCATTTTTATCTAAAATAATTCCCGACCCAGTTTTTTTAAAAGTAGCAATATTCGAGTTGGTATTTTCAGCAATCCAAGCATCAATGGTATTACCAATCGCTTGAATAGAATCTGCCCCTAAATCTAAAATTCTAGTCGTAATTCTCGCTTTTTTTCCGTCTTTACTAACCAATACATCAGCAGAACCCTTCGTCATTTTTTCTGCGTAGCGTTGATATTTTTTAAAAACTTTTGCAGATTCAGGCATTTTATAGGCCGATTGTTTATTTCGATTATAAGCTTGGTTAATACTTTTATAAACAGTCGTGACAGAATTGACCGATTTAATAGATGGAATAGTTTTTAAATAATGTTCTACTTTATCAATTTCTTGTAATACCTCAAAGTCTGTGGCTTGATAATCCCCTTGTGCAAACACTCCGAATTCAACAGGACGATATCCCGCAAATTGCCTTTCAAAAAACTGAAAATCTTTTGTAATTTTTTTCCCAATTGGCAAATTATTTTCTAATTGATAATTGGTCGTAATAATAGAAATACCATAAAAACTAACCAATGCGACTAATACGCTACCGATTACAATTCTAATCGGGTGTTTTAGGGTAAATTGATAAGTCCTTTCCATCAAATTTTCCCAGAACTGATTGTTTTTTCCAAGCTTAATAAGGTCATCCGTTTTAAACATAGACAATAAGGCCGTTGTAAAAAAGACAACCGTTAAGTAGGCAATCACTACTCCAAAAGCAGCGTTAATTCCAAAATCTTTAATCGGACCAATTCGACTAGTCAACAAGGAAGCAAAACCGATAGCTGTTGTTATGGAAGTTAATAAAGTGGCTAATCCAATTTCTTTAATTGTAATCGTAATCGCTTCTTTTCGAGACAAACCTTTTCGCAATTCGTCAATATACTTGGACATAATATGAATCACATCCGAAGTTCCCACTATAATCATCAAGACAGGATAAAGTGCCGACATGACACTCAACTCTCTGCCCGCAGCTCCCAAAAATCCTAAAAAAAGAATCATTCCCAAAGCAATAGACACTAAAGCAATAGCAATTCCATAGGGACGGCGATATAAAATAAAGATGATAAGGGAAACTAAAAAACCTGAAATCAAAGCAGATAGCAAAACTTCCTCTTGCTGCATTTTGACCAATTTAGATTGAAAATAGACTTGACCAAGATAGTGGTGGTTTTCAAAATTATATAATTGGACAAGCGAATCTAAATCAGCCACTAATTTATTGGCTTCCGGTAAGTCTATTTTTTCTTTCGTCTTCAAGGCAACTACTAAAGTCGTCGCTGAAGAATCAATCAAATTATACACAAAGCGTTCGTCTGTTAATAATCTTTCTCGGTCCTTTGCATATTTTTCTGGTTGGTCTATATGAATAGCAGGAATGGTGGTCATCCCAAAAGGTGTCTTTATCGGGTAGGAAAATTTAGTAAGTGATTGGCTTTCTTTAATACTCGCTAAATCTCTAGTTTTTAAGGTAAAATCATGGAAGTCCTTTAAAAACTGTTGTTCAAACACCCCTTCTGTTCTTGGAATAGCCACTAACATAAAATTAGCGTCATCCTCAAAATCAGCCGTAAACTCTTTAAAAAAAACTAAGTCTTCGTCTCCTTCTGGAAAAAATTGACCAAAGTCAAAAGTGAATTTTAGCTGAAAAGTAAAAAATACACTAGCTACAGTTAATAAAACAAATACGCCTATTATAAAAATTCTAATTTTCCTCATTCAATTAGGTAGATATTGGGTATTGACAAAATATTTCCACTTGTCTCCGATATGATGTATAAATATTGATTTGTTGAATAATTATTAGTGATTACAACGCATCATTTTAGAGCATGTTTAAATTTTCATGATTGAGCGAAAGTGAGCAAATTTTGTTTTG
>CAYMSC010000729.1:0-2366 GCA_964392805.1 uncultured Saprospiraceae bacterium | reverse complement strand
GGATCAAAAGAAGCCGTCCTAGATGTTCAAGTTATTGTTTTGCCGTTACTTAATATCAAATGAAACTTGAATTTATATAACTTATTTGATACTTTTAGCCTGTGGAAAAAGATAGAAGCGCATACTTAATAAGATAATAAAAAAATAAACCGTTTATTTTTTTATCGTCATTAACAAAGATAAAACAACCGCAAGGTATAGCATGAAAGATAAAACATTGGCGGGTTTATTGGCACTAGTTTTAGGGACAATTGGCGTACATCGGTTCTATTTAGGGCAGACTAAACTAGGCATTCTTTACATAATTTTGCTATTTACAGGGGTTTCCGCAATACTTGGTCTGATTGATGCAGTTATCTTTTTGACGATGAACCAAGAAGATTTTGATGATAAATATAATTCAGAGGGTGCTAGTTATCAACGAACACAAAGACGAAAAACTTCTCCGAAAGCAAGACGCAATCAAAACGACAAATATATTGACCATCGGAAAAGCTCAAAAGACCCTAGAAGGAGAGCGCCCGTAGGAACGAGAAAGAAGAACCCATTCAAATTAAGTGGGATTCAAAAATATAAAGACTACGATTTTGAAGGGTCGATAGAAGATTTTAAAAAAGCATTAGCCATAAATTCCAGAGATGTTGCGGTGCATTTTAATTTAGCTTGCGCCTACTCTATTACGGAACAAGCAGCAAAGTCCTTGAACCATTTAGATGAGGCGGTTAAAAATGGATTCGTAGATTTTGATAAAATAAAAGAACATGATGCATTAGCTTATATAAGAATTCAAGATGAATTTGAAGATTTTGTTAAAAATGGCTATTGTTTAGATGCCCCTATGATAGCAGAACCATCCCCGACTGTAACGGAAGAACCTAGTATTTCTACTGATTTATTAGAGCAAATCAAAAAATTAGGGGAATTACGAGAAAAAGGCTTTCTAACAGAAGAAGAATTTGCTGCACAAAAGAAAAGATTATTAAGATAATTTTCTATAAGATTCCCCTCTTTGGAACAATAAGTAGTGACGAAATAATTAATACTTTACTAAATAAGTTTCACTGTTCGTATGACAAACAAGTTGTAGTTGACTGTGCTTAATTTTTTTTGAAAGAAAAGAAAAAATGAAGCCGAAAAGACTGTTTCTCAATATTGTCAGAGAACCAATTTTATTATATGTATGTTTGCTTATCGAAGTGCAAATAATATTTAATAAATATTAATATATTAACTAGCAAAAGGAAAAGTATGTAATTAAATGAAAGATGATTTTAATTTTTCCTTCTTTGACTTTTTTACGGGATTTGTCAGAGAACCTAATTTTTTTGTATAGACTGAAAAACAAACCAAACTACTATGATAGCGAAGACTTTAGTATCCAACGAGATAATACCACTACGTACTTCAGATTCGGGAAATGAGGCTTTGTCCATAATGAACGAATTTGGTGTCAGACACTTACCGATTGTCAACGATAAGCAATTATTAGGGCTTATTTCTGAAGATGATATTTTGAATTTTGATGTGGAGGAAGCGGTTGGTTCATATCGACTATCTACCTTTCGTCCATATGTGAAAGAAAGTGACCACTTATATGAGGTGATTAAAGTGTTGTCTCAACAAAAATTAACATTAATGCCTGTCATTAATGTTGATGAAGAATACGTTGGTTTAATTTCCCAAGAAGATTTAATCCATTATTTTGCTAGAATTGGTTCTTTCACAGAATCTGGTAGTATTGTCGTTTTAGCAGTTAATCGTCGAGACTATTCTTTAGTAGAAATTGCTAGGATTGTAGAATCAGAAGGTGCGGTTATATTAAGCTCTTTTGTTACCTCCAATTTAGATTCGATGTCAATTGATGTTACGTTAAAAATAAATCGACCCGATTTAGGCAGTATTATTGCTACTTTTGACCGATTTGAATATACGATAAAAGCGACTTTTTCAGAAGAGCAATACAATGATAGGATTAAGGAACGCTACGATATGTTGATGACTTATTTGAATGTTTAAGCGACTGTTAGCATAATCAAATCACCTTATTTTCCCGACAATTCTATCCGTTTTAATAATATTTTAATAAGAATTATTACAATTATTCTTATCTTACCTTGAGAGAACTGCTTCGTTTATCGAAGTAGTACAACGTATTTATTTTAAGCATAAATTATTTTTAAAGAAAAACTATTCCTAGATTTAGTAACGACGAAATAATAAGTTGGTCATCTGGACGAGCTTATTTTGGTTCTAGTTTTTCTTTAAAAGAGGGAGTATTGTTGATACTATGACCGATTTTAAAGTAAAAATAGGATCAAAAGAAGCCGTCCTAGATGTTCAAGTTATTGTTTTGCCGTTACTTATCA
>CAYMSC010000728.1:0-2377 GCA_964392805.1 uncultured Saprospiraceae bacterium | reverse complement strand
AAATCACATATCCCGATGCCGTTCCCAATAATTCTGCTCTTCTACTTCGCCTAAAATCAACAAATAATTTTTATAGCGCAACTCACTAATCTAAGCTGCTTGGACAATAGTTTGACGGACTCAAGAGCATTATGACTTATTTTTTTGAATTTATGATTTTAAAATTGTATTTTAGATAAACTTTATGAAATACAAAACGAAGAAATGACAAAATTGGAAATAGTCAAACGAAAAATAGCTATTGAAAAAGAATGGTTATGGATGTTAACTAATTTACCTGATGAAGATTTATTGCTTCCTAAAAATATGAATAAGAGAGAAGCTGTCGATGAATCATTAGAGGTATTAAAAGCGCTTTTTGTAGAATTAAAAAACTTAACAAATGAAAAAAATAAAAACTAAAGTTACTCCGCCTATGTCTGTTAAAGATTTTGCAGCAGATGTTTTAGATTTTGCTAAAGGAGCGGCAACTAAAAAAGATATAGATTACTTAAAATCCGAAGTTAAAGATATGATAGAAATGTTAGAATCTTGGAAGGCAAACGAAAAAAATGTTACAAAGGTTAAATAAGTACGTATTTCACCTATTCTGGTGTCACTCTTTCTTTTAATCACATATCCCGATGCCGTTCCCAATAATTCTGCTCTTCTACTTCGCCTAAAATCAACAAATAATTTTTATAGCGCAACTCACTAATCTAAGCTGCTTGGACAATAGTTTGACGGACTCAAGAGCATTATGACTTATTTTTTTGAATTTATGATTTTAAAATTGTATTTTAGATAAACTTTATGAAATACAAAACGAAGAAATGACAAAATTGGAAATAGTCAAACGAAAAATAGCTATTGAAAAAGAATGGTTATGGATGTTAACTAATTTACCTGATGAAGATTTATTGCTTCCTAAAAATATGAATAAGAGAGAAGCTGTCGATGAATCATTAGAGGTATTAAAAGCGCTTTTTGTAGAATTAAAAAACTTAACAAATGAAAAAAATAAAAACTAAAGTTACTCCGCCTATGTCTGTTAAAGATTTTGCAGCAGATGTTTTAGATTTTGCTAAAGGAGCGGCAACTAAAAAAGATATAGATTACTTAAAATCCGAAGTTAAAGATATGATAGAAATGTTAGAATCTTGGAAGGCAAACGAAAAAAATGTTACAAAGGTTAAATAAGTACGTATTTCACCTATTCTGGTGTCACTCTTTCTTTTAATCACATATCCCGATGCCGTTCCCAATAATTCTGCTCTTCCACCTCTCCTAAAATTAACAAATAATTTTTGTAGCGCAACTCACTAATCCAACCTTCTTCAATAGCATTTTTCACTGCGCATTTAGGTTCATTGCGGTGCATACAATCATTATACTTACAATCTTCCGCATAGAGGAACAACTCTCTAAAATTATGCGCAACATCTTGTGGTTCTAAATTATTAAAAGAGAGCATTTTAATACCTGGGGTGTCGATAACATAGCCCCCAAAATCTAAGGCGTGCATTTCTGCAAAAGTTGTTGTGTGCTGCCCTTTGCCCGTATAATCTGATATTTCTAAAGTTTGTAAATCTAGTTGTGGTTGTAGGGCATTAACGGAGGTAGATTTTCCAACTCCCGATTGACCACTGATTAGCGTTGTTTTGTCCTTTAAGGCTGCTTTTAGCTCAGCTATCCCTTGTCCAGTAACCGAAGAAGTTAAAATAGTGGTGTAGCCAATTTCGGTGTAAATGCCTTTGAGCATTTCGTAAGTAGCTAACTCTTTTTCTTTATAAAGGTCTGCTTTATTAAAAACAATGATGGTTGGAATATTATGTGGCTCCGTCATCAACAAAAAACGGTCAATAAAGCCTTGTTTGAGCATTGGCTGTACAATCGTCATGTAGATAATTGCTTGGTCAATATTACTTGCTAAGAGATGTAAATTACGTTTTTGTCTAGGAGATTGTCGAACGACATAATTCTGGCGAGGAAGTATTTTTTTAATCAAACCAGTACCCTCTTCTTTCTCAATAATCAATTCCACCTTATCCCCGACCGCAACAGGATTTGTCAATTGGAATTTTTTAAATTTTTTGAGTTTAAATTTACCTCTTACTCTACAATTGATAATGTCCCCTTCTTTGGTTCTTACAAGATACCAACTGCCAGTCGATTTAGTGACGATTCCTTCTTTGATAGTAGTATTAATTTTGAATGATAAATGAATGAATTTTGAATGCCCTACTTGAGGGCAATTAAGCAAACAGTAGAATAGCTTTAGAAGTTCCCGAATATTGAATCCCTTCTCTCATCAGTTATCAATCATTAGCGCATCCAATAAAAATCTAATTAAATCCGCATAGAACTAAATCCGTGGGGAATTAAAATCCGTGGGGAA
>CAYMSC010000727.1:0-2402 GCA_964392805.1 uncultured Saprospiraceae bacterium | reverse complement strand
ACCCTATCACCTTATAAACCTCATAAACCCTATCACCTTATAAACCTCATAAACCTCTCCCAATGTTTCAAAACTACCTAAAAATCGCCTTTCGCAATCTTTGGAAGCGTAAGGTTTTTGCGGCTATTAATGTTTTTGGTTTAGCCCTGGGCATGACCTGCTGTTTTTTGATTGTGCAATATGTTTGGCACGAAACCAATTATGATACCTTCCATAAAAATGGGGATCGTATTTATCGAATATCTTATCATGCAAATTTTAGCAATGAAGTGACTTTGGCGAGGATTCCACCTGCTTTTGCGACGCAATTGGCCGAGAATTTTCCAGAAATAGAAGCATTTGCACGAATGTACCCCAGAGATATAAGTGTGACGGTGATAGATACGGACAAACAGTTTGAGATAGAACAAGTCTATTTTGCAGATTCTACGATTTCAAAAGTATTTGATTTTGATTTTTTACAAGGAGAAGAAAGAACTGCTTTAGACCAACCCTTTTCTGTGGTATTGACGGACAAAGTGGCAATACAGTTATTCGGAAGTATCAATTGTGTGGGAAAAGAGTTGCAGTTAGCAGGTGCCAATAACTTTAGCGTTACGGGCGTGATTAAGGATTGGACAGACCAAGCTCATACCGAGTTAAAAATGCTGGTGCCGTATAAAAATATGGCAGATGTTGAGCCGAGTTATATGCGAGATAGGGTATTGAGTGTTTTGGAAGGAAATTGGACCGCATCCCATTCGTATACCTATGTTTTATTAAAAAACAAGGAATCTTTAGCGACGGTTAATGGAAAATTTGCAGCTTATATAGATAAATACGGGACAGAAAATATAAAGACCAAACAAAAATTCTCCCTATTTCCTATCAAAGATATTCACCTGACTTCCGAAGAAGGATTAGAACAGAAACCACCCGCAAGTTGGGACAGAATTTATCTGTTCATCGGGATTGGTATTATTACCTTATTGATTGCTTGTATTAATTTTATCAATTTAACAACGGCTAGTTCTTTGAATAGAGCAAAAGAAGTCGGTGTTAGAAAAGTTTTGGGCGCAGGAAGAAATTCTCTTATCGGTCAATTTTTAGGAGAGTCCATTTTATTAAGTTTTTTCGCTTTTCTACTCTCTTTACTTTTGACTGCTTTAGCCATGCCTACCCTAAATGCGCTGACAGAATTAAACCTACAATTTGCTCCTTGGGAGACGCCTTTATTATTCCTTGGATTTATCGCTATCTTTTTGATTGCAGGGATTATTGCAGGTGGCTATCCTGCTTTTTATGTTAGTAGATTCCAAGCGGTAGCGACATTGAAAGGAAGTAAGGGGAATTCTTCTGGAGCAGGGAGTGCTTTTTTGCAAAAAGCGCTTATTACCATACAATTTTTAGCAACCATTGCCTTCATTAGTGGAGCGGCTATTATTTATTTACAACTCGATTATTTTAGAAATCAGCCAATGGGATTTGAGCAAGAACTGACCTTGCAGATTCCCATTGATAGCGGTAATAATTTGAATGCTGCTTTTAGAAGTGGTGATGCTGCCATTAGGCAAAAAATGAATACGTTAGATGAAGTATTACTACAAAACCCAAAAATAAAAGCGGTTACCCAATGTGCTCGTGCGCCCGGTCAGGGAGCGGTCGGACGACCTATCTGGAATGAATTTGTCTTACAAGAAGATGCATTTACGGCAAGTGTCAATGCTATTGATTACGATTATGCAGAAACCTTTGGTTTGGAAGTAGTGGCAGGCAGAGATTTTGGTTTGTCGTATGGCATAGACCATGTGAATTCTTATATGCTCAACGAAAAGGCAGTAACGAGTTTGGGATGGGAAAGCCCAGAAGCATCAATTGGACAGCAAGTCGTGGAATCGGGCAGAGAGGGCATTGTTGTTGGCGTGATAAAAGATTACCATTTTAATACCTTGCAACAAGAAATCCAACCTTTATTATTTCGAGTCAACCCTGGAGAATTTGGTAACTTTATTGTTCGATTGAATAATGGCGATATTCCACAGACCTTATCGTTTATCCAAGATAAATGGAAAGAATTTTTTCCCGAAAAAACCTTTGAATACGAATTCTTAGACCAAGCCTTAGACGATGCTTATGCAGCAGAAGAACGGTTTGGGAATATCATTACCTACTTTGCGTGGATTGCGGTATTAATTTCGTGTTTTGGTCTATTCGGCTTAGCTGCTTTATTAACCCAGCATCGCTTTAAAGAGATTGGCATCCGAAAAATATTAGGTGCTTCTGTAGGGCAGATTATTGGTAGTTTAGCGATTGATTTTTTGAAATTAATTGGACTATCCATGTTGTTAGCTATTCCTTTAGTATGGTATTTTATGAATGGCTGGCTCGAAGATTTTGCTTATCGAATTGATTTTCCTTGGTGG
>CAYMSC010000726.1:0-2408 GCA_964392805.1 uncultured Saprospiraceae bacterium | reverse complement strand
TATTAGTGTTACTCAAGATGGAAATCCAGGGGATAACCCAATAGCGGAGCGGATATATACAATTTTAACGGTTATACTATTTTAGGAGAAAACCCTTTAATGAAAAAGTAATCAATTGTTAAATATATTATTTTTTCATACATTGGAAAAATTATCATCGCAATATTTAAATAGTACGATTATGAATTCAAAAATCACTATGGGAGCACGTATCCTATTTGGTTTGATGTGCCTGCTCTTTGGTATAGATAAATTTATTCCTTTTTTAGACGTTCCACCAATCCCAGGAGATGGAGGGGAAATGATGAGGATTTATGCTAAATCAGGGTTTTTGAAAATTATTGGTGGCTTAGAAATTCTAGGTGGATTGGCTTTATTAGCAAATAAGTTTGTACCCTTAGCCGTAATCTTTATGTTAGCTATTATGTTTAATGCGCTAATTGTTCATTTGCAATATGACCCTATCAATTCAGTAGGAGCAATTGCAGGTATAATCATGGGTGCTATATTAATTTTTTCAGAGAAAGAGCGTTTCTCTTCCCTTCTTAGTGCTTAAAAGTTCGATTAAGAACTTGGTTTAAGGGAATAAGAAAAGTAAATCCGAAAAATCGGTAGATTATATTTTCTTATTCCCTTGATATCTATCCCCAATTGCCAGAAGATACTATTCATAGTCGTCAGGTTAAGGGCATTAAAAGAAAGAGATACTTTAAAAGTATCTCCTGCTTTGCTAAAAAAGACTTAGCATGACGGCTATCGATATCATCTCCAACCAATTACAGCAAAGCTTCTGTCAAAGTCCATAACCGCTCCGCAGACGCCTCATCACAAACATGGGCATCCACTCCCGAATATCTAGCCATCGGACTATCTGGAATAGTTGGTGCGGCAATATTACAATCTTCGCAATAAACACCTGGTGTATTTTCAAGTAATGGAGAAGTAGCCGCCCATAAAGTTGTAGCACATCCTTGTTCTGCTGATTTAAATCCTTTTTTTGCTAGTTCTGACGGATTTCCATCTTTATCTAACCAACCCAACGCGACCATTTCTTCTTTTGGTAAATGTCGTTGTAGTGGAGTAAATATTCCTCCTGGATGAACGGAGAAGGCCAATCCACCCGTTGGCTTTAGTCGTCGAGAAAGGGCATTGGCAAATAAGGCATTGGCTGTTTTAGACTGACCATAGGCTTGCCATTTATGATAATCACCAGATTCATAATTTATATCCTCCCAACGAATATCACTTAATTTGTGAGCAGTTGAGGACAGACAAATAACTCTTACATTTGGCGTTTTCTTTAATAGGGGCATTAAGGCGTTCGTTAAGGCAAAATGTCCTATATGATTTACACCAAATTGAGCTTCCCAGTTAGCCCCTACTCTCGTCTCTGGGCATGCCATAATTCCTGCATTGTTAATTAAAAGGTCAACTTGGTCAAGTTCTGCCAATATTTTATTAGCAAAGGCTTGAACTGATTGTAGGTCACCAAGGTCCATTGAAGCAATTTCAACTGCTCCTTTAATCCCAGCAAGGTTATCCGCTGCTTTTTGTTTGGAGCGTGCAGGTACGATGACTTTTACGCCTTTTTCGGCAAGAGCTCGGGTTGTTTCGAGGCCAATGCCACTATAACCTCCTGTTACAATGGCTACTTTACCAGTTAGATTAATATCTCCAAGTACCTCTTTTCCAGTACTCTTTCGATTAAAATTTGATGCAACAGGTATTTGATTTGATTGTGCCATTATTTGATAAGTTTGAAAAAAATAAAAAGTAAAATGTAACTATTCTCTACTCTTTGTTCTCGATTCTGAATAGTCACAGTAAAATTAAAAAATCATTTTTAATGTTTACCTCAAAAATCCACAAATGTAAATTACAATGGTTCTAATTAACCACAAACCGAAGGTCTAAACCATCTTTATTATTGGCTGCTGCACTTTTAAAAACCCCAGCATTATTTATCAAAACATCAATTTTTGCTACTTCGTCCTTCACTTGGGCTGCCATATGTTTAACGGCACTTAAATCCGCAAAATCGGCTACAAATCCATTGATATTTTCATTATTAGAGAGCTGTTTGATTTCAGCAATCAAACTAGCTAATTTTTGTGCATTTCGACCATGTAGATAGATTACATGTCCATCTTTAGCTAATTTTATGGCGGCTAATTTACCGATGCCGTCCGTACTTCCTGTTATTAACAATTTGTGGAGCGTGCAGGACGACTCATTAAAGAAGCAAATCGAGAAGTAGCTTCTCCTGATGATGCACGGAAGATTTTGAAACTGAAAAATTGTACGATTTCTTCTTAATGTAATCGCCAAATTTGGTTGATTCTAATAATTATTAAACTTAGTAACGGCAAAACAATAACTTGAACATCTAGGACGGCTTCTTTTGATCC
>CAYMSC010000725.1:0-2412 GCA_964392805.1 uncultured Saprospiraceae bacterium | reverse complement strand
TTATAAATATTATTTTTAGCACATTATCTAGGATTCAAAGTTTATTCATTCATCCGAATGGTTATCAAAACAAAATTGACAATGACATTGATATTCCCCCTAATTGGAAAAACTGCAAAATAATAAACTGATAGGGAAAATTAGTTATATGTGGGTACTTTTATTGTAAGGACGAAAACTTATTTATAAAATTGTGCAACTGCTTTTGCTACATTTTGACCATCTAAAGCAGCGGAAATAATTCCTCCAGCATAGCCTGCACCTTCTCCACAAGGAAATAATCCTGTTACGTCCTCGTGCATATAGGTTGTTTTATTTCTTGGAATTCTAATCGGAGAACTAGTTCGACTTTCCGTACCTACGACTACGGCTTCGTTAGTGTAATAGCCTTTCATCTTTCTACCAAATTCTTGAACCCCTTTTTGTAAATGTTCATAAACAAAGCTAGGTAATAAATCGTGCATAGGAGCTGCATAAATCCCTGGAATATAGGATGTTTTGGGTAGGTCGGAAGATACTTTTTTGTTAACAAAATCATCCAATCTTTGAGCAGGTGCTTGTTGACTACCGTCACCAAAATTAAAAACTTTTTGCTCTACTGATTTTTGGAAAGCTAAGCCAGCAAATACACCGTGTTCTCGGTAGGGTAGTACATCTTTTTCTGCGATGGCTACTACTGTACCAGAATTGGCAAAAGGAGAATCTCTCCTCGACATAGACATGCCATTGACGACTATCTCTCCAGGTGCAGTTGCTGCTGGAACAACTAATCCGCCCGGACACATACAAAAAGAGAATACGCCTCTTTGATTCACCTGACAAACTAGTTTATAACTAGCGGCAGGAAGATTTTTTTCTCTTTCCTTTTGATTATATTGGATTTTATCAATAAGTGGTTGTGGGTGTTCTATTCTTACACCAAGGGCAAAAGGCTTAAAGCCAATAGTAATTTTTTTTTGATCTAATAAATAGAAAATATCACGAGCGGAGTGACCAGTAGCTAAAATAACTGCATCAGAAAAATGTTCTGTCGATTGATTAACAATGACACCTTCCATTTTTTTATTTTTAATAATCAAATCGGTTACTTGACTATTAAAATGAACTTCGCCACCAAATTCTAAAATAGTTTCTCTGATGTTGGCAACGATTGTTGGTAATTTGTTGGAGCCAATATGTGGATGTGCATCGACTAAAATATCTCGTCGTGCGCCATGTTCTACTAATAATTGTAAAGCCTTAGATATTTTTCCTCTTTTTTGAGAGCGAGTATATAGTTTTCCGTCAGAATAAGTACCAGCGCCTCCTTCACCAAAACAATAATTTGAATTAGGATTTACGACACCAAACTGTTGGATAGCACGTAAATCTCTTCTCCTCGCTCTTACATCTTTTCCTCTATCAAAAATAATTGGTTTGATGCCTTGTTCAATTAACTCTAAAGCGGCAAAATAACCTGCTGGCCCTGCACCGACAATAATTGCTGATTGTTGATGAACAACTTTTTCAAATGATTTTAGCAGAGCTGGTGTTTCTTCTATGTTTTTTCCTTTTGATACGACTATTTTTAGTAGGAAAAAGGGCTGATAACCCCGAGCATCAATGGATTGCTTAACTATTTGCCAATCAGTGATTACTTCTTTTTTCCAACGAACTTTTTTGACAATTCGGTCCAAAATAAAATCTTGATTGTCAATATGTTTTGGTAGTATTTTTAATTCAATTTGTCGAAGCAAAATCTAGCCTTTTGATGAACAATGATATCGTTTTAGCAATTAGCTCCCAAAATTAATCTTTTGCTTTTATAAGTTTTATCATTTGTGAGAAAAAGGGAAAAAAACACAAATAAAATTATAACATATTGAAACAAATTTAATATGAATCTCGTTTTTTTAACTGTAATCTTTGAAGAATGTCAAGTTGTTCTGGCTCCGGTTTAAAACCGGGGCTTTCTTCATTTTAGCACGCTGTTTATTCATAACGAAATAAAAAAAGGGATTTAAAGAGTGAACTAAAATGAATTTTCTTTGAAAATCTACTTTAGTTCACCCTCTAAAAACCCTTTAACAAATTTTACCACATCGAGTGGTAAAATTTGTTAGGAACGCTTTATCTATTTATCAATAAATTTTAAGAGAAAGCCGTTCTATTATTTATACTTCTTTTTTTGATTCTTCTTCTAATGCTTCCAAATTTCTAATCAAAATATATCTTCGAGTAAAGTGGATTAAATTTTTACCTTTTAACTCGTTTAAAACGGTAGTTACAGTTTGGCGACTAGTATCTGACAAATTACCAATTTCTTCGTGAGTAAATGGCTTTTTGATAACGTGTTCGTACCCAACTCTTTGACCCACTTCATTTACATAATCCAATAAGAATTGAACCACTCGTTGTCTTGATTTATACAAT
>CAYMSC010000724.1:0-2413 GCA_964392805.1 uncultured Saprospiraceae bacterium | reverse complement strand
TATGCCTTTTAATAGCTGGGGCTTTGATGACAGCTTGTGAGAAAAATAGTGTGGAAGAAATGACTACATTAAAATCCGAAGTAGAAGAAAGTTCATTACAATCGGGTCAATCACCAATTGAATATGTATCATTAGAAGAGCTAAATGCTATTTTTGTTGAAAATGAGTTGACTCCTATTACATTAGATGAACTTGGTGTTTCACAAGAAGAGTATGATAAAGTACAAGCGCAGTTAAATAATCCAAATATTGCAAGGTCTAGATGTAGTGGTAATACAGCTACTACATGGTTAGATATAGATGATTCTGGATTTGTTAGTGCCTTTGATATGTTAAGAGTAAGACAATTTCTATTAGGTAAGCCAGAAGCATAGCTAAATGGTATTACACAAGATGAATATGATACTTTTGGATTTGCAACGGATATATGGCCAACCATAGCTGACGGTGCTTCTGGACCACCTGCAACTTCTACTTCACGTCTGACTTTAGCTGATGTTCTAGTAGGTTATAAAGTTATTTTAGGAATTTACGTTTGCCAATAAGTTATAACTAATAATTGTGAAGATAGGAAGTTAAATTGCTTCCTATCTTTTCAATTACCATATTTAATAGTAGTTTCAATGAATATAAGAAAAGTTAAAATTACCTTCATTTTTATAATTCATGTATTTAATTTATTAGCCCAAGGAGAAAACAATATTTGGAATATTAATTTTGGTAAGGCAATAGATTTTAATACCGAACCTACATCTTTTGTAGATGTATCAAACAATTTTTTTTCTGCTGGTCCAGGAACGACTGTGAGTGATTCTGCAGGAACTTTTCTTTTTTATACAAATGGAAATAGAGTTTGGAATCGATTAGGAGAGCAAATGGAAAATGCAAATGGTAATTTTGGTAATTTATTAAAAGCATCACCTTCTTGTACTATGCCAACGGCAGTAGTCCCATTCTCAAAAGAAAACGATAAATACTATATTTTTTCATTGAATGGCGGACATTACTTCATTGAATATGAAAAAAGCTCTTTATTTTATTCTACTCTAGATATGTCCTTAGATGGAGGATTGGGAGATGTAATTGCTTCAACAAGAAATACACTTTTAAAAAATAATTTATTAGGAAATTTAATTGTAGGAAAGGGAATTTGTGGTACTATTTGGGTAATAGCTCATGAATATAATTCTAATCACTTTTTTTCTTTTGAAATCACAAATGATGAAATAAAAGAACCTATTGTATCGGAAATAGGGACTATCGCAAATAAAGAATTTGACTTTTTACGTGAAAATTGTTTGATTGTTAGCGACGGTATGATGAAATTTTCTCCCAACTATAAAAAACTTGTATTGTTTGGTGGAATAGAGAAAAAATTAGAAGTTTTCGACTTTGACCAGAAAACTGGTAAGTTGAATAATGCAATATTTTTACCTGTGGAAGAAAACACAAAAGTTGTCCGTACTGGAACTTTTTCACCGGATAGTAAAAAATTATATGTTCTGGAATATTCTATTGAAAGTAATAACAGTCAAATTTTCCAATTTGATTTTTCTCAGATTAACAATTCTGCGATAATAGCTTCTAAAACACTAATTAGTACTCATGAAAGTACATTCGACTACAGAAACATTGAGTTAGGACCAGATGGCGTAATTTATTTAAGTAGAGCAGGCATAAGAATCTCAGGTATATTGTCACCTAATAATCTTGGAACAGCTTGTAATTTTCAAGATACTCTTTTTTTTTTAAACTCAGATGACAGTGTACCTGCTGTATTCACAGGCTTACAAAATCCAGTTGTAATACCAGACCCACCTAGCAGTACCGATTCTATTCTTCTTCCAATTGACCAACAACTCTGCCAAAACACCCAACTCACCCTCCAAGTCCAAGCCGAAGGCGAGACCTATTTATGGCAAGACGGCACCACCACCCAAGACTACGAAATAACCGCCCCCGGCACTTATTGGGTCGAAGTCCAAAAAGGCAATTGTACCTTTACGGACACCCTGAAAATATTTCCAGATGAATCTTTAATAACAATAGGAAACGATACGACTATTTGTGAAAATGAGGCATTAACCATTCAGATAATGCCACAAACGGATGCTATGTATCAATGGCAAGACGGCAGCACGGATGCTGATTTTACGGTAACAGAAAGCGGCATCTATTGGGTAGAAAGTACGGATAGTTTATGCAGTCATCGAGATAGTATTGAAGTGGCAATAACTGCAATAAACGTTGATTTGCCAGCAGACACCACCATTTGCCCCAATCAAATTTTATTGCTAAATGTTGCTCAAACGGGCGTGCAATATGAGTGGCAAGATGGCAGCACTCAACCTACTTTCTCTGTAAGCGAAGCAGGGACTTATTGGGTAGAAATAGAAGAAGATAATTGCAAAGC
>CAYMSC010000723.1:0-2422 GCA_964392805.1 uncultured Saprospiraceae bacterium | reverse complement strand
GTAAGTATTAAAATGACCAATATTCGTACTCACTTCATTACCTACTGCGGTTGCCATATATTTTTCTAAACCTAATTTTTTCAAATAAGGCCCATAGTCTAAAATGGCATTATGGTCGGTTGCTACTGCCCATTCTAAGCCTTCAGCCACACAAGAAATGAGTCGTTCTTCCACCGTCGCATCCCCATGTCCAGAAAAAGTATAGGTATGCAAGTGCATATCGGCTCCGACAAATCCTTGTGGATTCAATTCTCTTTTAAGCCTTGCCTTTAATATCGTATTTTGCCGACTATCTACCACTATTTTTTGTACATTTACATTATACTCCATTCCTTTTCCAAACCAAATTTCATACTCCCCTACTGGTAATTCAAAAGTTCCTTGGCCTGTTCGGGAATAAATAGTATGCCCTCGACAAGCTAAGTCATCGGTTGATGGTAAATTATGCGCATAAGGTTCATTGCCTTGTAGAATCACCAATTTTGCAGGCGTTAAAGCCTTGGTAGATTCGTCACTTATTTCAAAGGAAATAGTGGCATTTTGTGCGATAAGCACCTTGATCAATAAAAGGAATAAAAAAGTAGTACAAAAAGAATTTTTCATGGATAATTTGTATGCGTACTTGACAGAACAATAATTAATTTTTCTGCTCCTTCGTTTTCCCCATAAATACATTAACAAAAGGGTTAATCGGGTTACCTGAGGAGCGACGGTATGAAGTTATTTGTCCGACATGGGTAATAGCATCATCAATTGGACCATTAAATAAATGCCAAATAGGTACGGAATTTTCTTCTTCTCCCCTTTTAAAAGTGATTTTAAAATCTGCAATAGCCTCATCGGAACTAGCTTTAAAAATATCACTGGCTGTTTTAATATTTTGTAAAGTGGCTATCCTTTTTTCTTCCCAAGTTAAGTTTAATTCAGGTCGAGGACGGACATTCGGGCGTTTTTTAGCCGTATTGAGAATCATGGTAGATAAGCCATGCAAATGATCTAGTACATCTCCAGCGGGTCTTCCTTCGTTACCCGGTTCAAAGGCTAAATCTTTTTCCGTTAATCCTTCTGTTGCCCAATAATAGCGATAACCTAAACCGTCTAAAACACGGCCAATACTCGTACCCGCCGTTACTTTTTCTGGATAATCAGGAATTTGGTAATAAGGAATGACAGGTGTATCGACTTTTTTTTCAGCCGTAGGAGTAGGTAATTTTTTGGTTGTTTTATCTTGTGCTACCGTTGCACAGTTTAATAAAAATAACGCAAAAAATAGCGGTAAATAAACTTTCATGGTTAAATAATTTTTTAATAGTAGACTTAACTATTGGAGTTGAAAGGTTTTCTTATAAAAATACTAAACTAGGTCTTCCTTACAAATTTTGCCGTATCGAACGGCAAAATTTGTAAAAAGGTTTTTGATTTCTTTGGGCTCGATGTCCAAAGAAATCAAGACTTATGACGTTTTCTATTTTTATAAGAAAACCCTTATTGAAGTTGGCAGTAAACACTAATTACCTTTAAAAACCCCACAAACTACTTGATAGTTTTTATTTTCCATAATAATTAGCAACTATTTTTCTGCCCAAGTACCTGTTGAAAAAACAGGTCCTACTTCATTGGAAGGTTTTGGTAATAAGAGCCACAATTGACCATAATGGTGAAGGGCAGATGCTTTGCGTTGTCCTTCCGCTCCTACTCCACAATAAACATCTACGTGACCATTCCCTCGGATAGCACCACCTACATCTTGGGCGGCGACAATTTTATATTCATGGTGAGAAAAATAACCGGCTTCATCAATAACTGGTAAAGCTGCCAATAAACAACTTCCTAAAGGTAAATGACGAATATCAACAGCAATGGAGTAATCTTCGGTTAAAGAAACATGACCAGCGCCCAAAGGTTTCTTATTGGACTCCTCAAAAAAGACATAGGAAGGATTTGTAAATAGAATAGGTTCAACCTTATCGGGGTTGTGTTTAAAATAGTTTTTAATTCCTTTGATAGAGATATTTTTAAGCCGAATGGCTTCATTGTCTTTAATATATTTTTCGATGCTACTATAAGGATGTCGATTAGACGCCGCAAATCCTAAATAAGCATTTTTGCCATTTCGATATTTGACTAAACCAGAACCTTGTAGCTGCATATAGTAAATATCTTCCAATCTTTGAGCATAAGCAATCTCTAGTCCCATTCCGTCTAAGGCATGCTCACCATCAATTTCTTCTCGTGTTGGAAGTACTCCTTCCCAATCATCTGGAAAAGCATAAATGGGATACTTATAGGGTCCAACTTTCTCTTTGCTCACTGTTATTTCAGGGGTAAAATAACCCGTGAATTTCACATTCCCTTTGCCATCCTTTCCTTTTAATTGATAGGCATTCAGATGTTCTTCTAATCCTTGTGGAAAAGTTTGTTG
>CAYMSC010000722.1:0-2433 GCA_964392805.1 uncultured Saprospiraceae bacterium | reverse complement strand
CTAGATAGGATTCGACATTGATTTTCCCTTGGAAAATACACGGAAAGAACAGTTACTAAATTAGACGTGTTCTAGGTCAGGTGCGCTAAATGTACTCAATTTTTTAGATGCGCTAGAGGTACTCCACCTAGACCTTTGGTGCTTGTGCGTAACATCAGTTATTAATTCTAATATCCGTGTCCCTTTAATTATCCGTGGGAAAAATTAATACCACGGATAATTAAAGGGACACAGATAAATATCATTTACAATCTTGAATAAACTAAAAGGAACTATTACGGCAGTCACGAATAAAGACGAATTTTCTAAGGTTTCTTTGTCTGTTGAAAATCAAATTTTAACGGCTATCATTGTCAATGAAAATACGATTAATCCAAATTTATCAATTGGACAATCGGTGACGATGTTGTTTAAAGAAACAGATGTTACTTTAAGCCTAACTGCACCCAAGCAAATTAGTATTGATAATCAATTGCCAGTTAGGGTTGAAACGATAAAAAAAGGCATGTTATTGAGTAAGGTAGTGGTTGCTTTGCAGCAGACCTATATAAATACAGTCGTTCCTGCTGAATTTGCAGCAAGACTTGAAGAAGGCATGGAGGTGATATTGTTAATTCGGTCTAATGAGTTAATGTTGATGGAATAAGCGTAAATTAGGTGTGAGGAGCGAGGTGTCAGGAGGGATTCCTGATTATAGACTTTAAATATCAATTTTAATAACAATCTCAAAAGTTAATCTAAAATTGGAAAAAACCTGACCCCTGATTCCTAAAACCTGACCTCTAATAATAATCTATAAATGAATCACGAATTTTATCAAACTATATTAATAACTTTTGAATTGGCAGGGATAACGACCTTGTTTCTTTTGATAATTGGGATTCCTTTAGCCTTTTATTTATCGGATACTACCACTCGATTAAAACCAGTATTGGAGACTTTTATCAGTATGCCATTGGTATTGCCACCAACCGTTTTAGGATTCTATTTATTATTGGCTTTTAGCCCAGAAAGTACTTTGGGTGCTTGGTTGTTAACTACTTTTGATATACGATTGGTCTTTTCTTTTACAGGTTTAGTCATTGGGTCGATAATTTATAGTTTGCCTTTTATGATTCACCCCCTACAAGCTGGATTTGAAAACCTACCAAAAAGTTATTCAGAAGCTTCTTATACCTTGGGTAAATCAAAATTGCAGACCATTTCTCATGTTTTAATACCCAATATGAAGCCTTCTATTTTGACAGGCATCGTGCTATCTTTTGCCCATACCGTAGGAGAATTTGGGGTCGTATTGATGTTGGGTGGAAATATACCGGGCGCAACCAAAGTAGCATCCATTGCTATCTATGATGAGGTAGAAAATCTGAATTATGCGGCAGCTAATAATTATGCCTTAATTTTATTTATTTTTTCTTTTTTGGTATTAATGATGGTCTATGCCATAAATGGAAGAGGGGTCAAAGCCAATGAGTTTTAGAAAAATTTTGAATGACTATACAACTTAAAAAACAACTCAATTTTGCCGAAGGTGCAGGATGGCTCGATATTGACATCCAAATTGAAGAAGGTACTTTTGTGGCAATAAGTGGTGCATCTGGAAGTGGAAAAACTTCTCTTTTGCGATTAATTGCTGGATTAGAAAAAGCGACACAAGGACTAATTAAAATTAAACAAGAAACATGGCTTAATACTGCTCAGAAAATTAATCTTCCGCCACAGAAAAGAAGGGTAGGGTACGTCTTTCAAAAATATGCTTTGTTCCCTAATATGACGGTTCGTCAAAACTTGACTTATGCCTTAGAAAAAAATCAATCACCTTCGATAATAGGGGAATTAATTGAAGAAATGGGCTTAGCTAGTTTAGTAAATGAACCGCCTTTTAAATTATCTGGCGGACAACAACAGCGAGTTGCCTTGGCACGGGCATTGGTCAGAAAACCTCAAATTTTATTGCTAGATGAACCTCTTTCTGCATTAGATGAAGCGATGAGAAGTAGCTTACAAGATTATCTTTTAAAAATTCATCAAACTTATAATTTAACCACCCTTTTAGTGAGCCATGATATGGGCGAAATTTTCAAAATGGCCAATACAGTTATCGTATTATCGGAAGGAAAAATTATTCAATCAGGCACGCCTGAGTCCATTTTTCTAAACAATAAAATTAGTGGAAAATATAAAGTGTCAGGCGAGGTGTTGCAAATAGTCCCTAGTGATGTCGTTTTTGTAGTCAAAGTAAAATTAGGGAATAATATTGTTCGAGTAATTGCTTCAGAGGAAGAGGTGAAAGATATGCGGATAGGAGAACGGGTGATGTTGGTGTCTAAGGCTTTTAAACCGATGATAATTAGGTAGGTGGGCAGTCGAGAACACTACATCAGCATTGATAAAGAAATAAAATGAAATAATAAGCAAAAACATAATTCAATA
>CAYMSC010000721.1:0-2441 GCA_964392805.1 uncultured Saprospiraceae bacterium | reverse complement strand
CTACAAGATAAAATTTGCCACTTGTAGTCAATTGATGGAATTTTAAACATGCTCTAAACAAAACTTTTATTCGCATCCCATTTGGTTATTAGCTAATGGGTCATTAAAAGGAAAACAATTGCCTGAAAACAAACTTGTTGGCACATATCTATCAAGTGTCCCATCATACAAAGCATCTTCAATAAATTCTGTAATTAGGGTAACCTCTGCTTCCGTTAAGCCAAGTGGCTTAAAGTCTGGAGATAAAGATTCATCAGGAACATCCGCATTTTCTTTTACCCCATTATTTTTATAATTAATCATGTCTTTTACCGAAAAAATACTACTACCGTGACCATAAAAAGGCGAATCTTTTAAATTATATAATTGAGGTATTTTAAATTTGTATAAATCTTCGTCATTACCAGTAAACCCTCCTCGTCCTAGACGCTCTTTATCCGTCATAGAGACTTTAAAAGATTCGTGATTGGCTTGTACTAAATCCATTAAGCCGATGGCTTCAAAATCCATTTTATTTAAAGCTGGACCTGTATGGCAATTGACGCATTCTCCTTTTCCAAAAAATAGAATAGCGCCTTCTTTTTGGGTTAGACTCATGGCATCAGATTCCCCTTTTAGCCATCTTTGAAACGGAGATTGATTCGCTAACAAGGTTCTTTCATATGCTGCTATGGCTAAACCTGCTCTTTCTAAGTCATATCGATTTTCTATGTCAATAAAAGGAAAGGCGGCATCAAAAAGCTGCTTGTAACCAAAACTTGTCAAAAAGGTATCATCTATACCCATTCTGTGGACGTCTAAACCTGCGATAGCTTGTGTTTCTGTGCCTTCATAACCCAGATAATTGGTTTCAATTGGTGTACCATATACCCATCCTTCATCTGTATTGGCATTTACGCCAGTTGCACCAAATTGACCATTCCATAACTGCGCCTCTTGATAAGCGACATGTAAGGTTGTTGGAGAACGAATAGGTTGGACATCTAAAGAATCTCCTTCATAAAGACTTCCTCTGACTCTGCCTTCCCCATTGACACCAAATCCAATACCTCCATCTCCAATGCCTTGGAAGCGACCTGCCTGAAAACCTGCGGAGGCAAAATGACAAGAAGCACAAGAATAAGTATTTTTACTAATAGGGTTTTTGGGATTAATGGCTAGTCCCGTTTCGTGATACAATAATTTTCCTAATTCCACTTTTTCTGCCGTTAATGGATTTTTAGGGTCAAAGGGAATATTTTCGTAGTCATCACTATCAGGTAAAGTAAAGAAGGCTTTTCCTGCTTCATTAGAAGCTGCGTTTAACAAGACATTTATTTCAGCATCTAGAGCAACATCTCCTTGTGTACTTTCTTTTTGACAACTAAGGGCAAGGATAGCGCATACAACTAAATATAAAAAAGTTTGGATTAGACTTTTCATTGATTAATATTATTTTGGTGTAGTAGTAGTAGGGAATTTATAGTAGTGGAGGGATGTTATTTTCTGGTTGCAATTCTTATACCAAAGTAAGTAGCTTGTGATGATGAAGATTTTAGAGATTCGAGTATCGGATTAAAATGGTAGAATTATATGGAAATAGTGGAAAAAATATACTGTCCGATTATTTTTTCAGTAATACTAATACGAACTAGACAGGATTCAATAGGAAAACCCCTTCGAGATTTAACCGAATATGACAATGCAAAAATGAATCAAACGGATTTTTTTTATTCGATTTATTACCAATTGCTTATATTCATAATTCCTTAGTAATAAGATAAAAATAAATTCAGATTCTTCTGAGTCAAAGAATTAAGATAAGTCATTTAAAATGAACCACTTAGTTATCTTATTTCTTTGACAGAATCTGAATTTATTTTTATCGCGTTTCTTATTCAATCATTAGTGCGTTGCGCTTATGAATCTTCGATTTCAAAATTGACGTTAATACCTATGAAATTTAGATTCTTTTTCAGGAGAAATATGTTGATAGTTTAGTGGTTCTTTGAATTTTGTATATCCTTTTTTGATGGTATAAAGACCTATTAGCCCAACTGCTAAACCAAATCCTAGGGCTGATTCTCCTTTTGCTCGAGCAAATAGAATAATAAAAATGCCGAGAACTACCGCAACTATCCCAAGCATAATTTGAGTCCGATATTTATTTTTTACTTGTTCTGTAAGATTATATTGAACGATGAAATCATTGATTAAAGACCGCATCGCTTTTTGGTCACTAATCGTTAATTCGCTAATAGGTAATGTTTTTATAATTTCCTCATATTCTTTCCCCGCATAAGCCATTTCTCTACTTTTTAGCGCTAAATTATCAAAATTCGGATTTGACATATTTAAATTTTTGTTACCAATAAAACAACTTCTGTTGGTTTATATCCAAAGTAATTATCCGTCTGTTCAACAAAGGAAAGAACTTCTACGCTAAATCCCACATTTTCTAA
>CAYMSC010000720.1:0-2442 GCA_964392805.1 uncultured Saprospiraceae bacterium | reverse complement strand
CTTTTATTACCCTTCAATACGTTTAATTAATTTTTGTATTCTTCGTAGCGTGCTAGGGTCTTTAGCAAAATCTACGGAATTGTTGGCAACTTTTAAAGCTTGAGATTTTTTACCATTATAATTTAAAATAGATGCGTAAGTCAGATGATAATCTAACACCTCACTATTTTTATCCAAGGCTTTTTTGGCAATTTTTTCTGCTTGCTTCATAATAGTTACATCTTTACTAAAATTGCTTTCCATTTGTTTAGCAAGCTTATGTAATTCTTGGTCATCATTTTTTGCTTGCTTTTTCACATACTCATTACAACACTTCGCATATTTTTTAGCATCTCCCATTGCAATACAAAAATCCAATTGAGCTAAAAGCGCAAAACGGTCAGCTTTTTTTGGCAAATTAGCTTTCATTTTGTCATTTGCTTCTTCCATTAATTCAGGAAATTCGTATTCGATAGCTTTTAAAACCGTGGCATTACAAGCTTTTTCGATTTTTGCGGCAACCGCTTCTTCCCCCATTAATTTTTCAATAGATTTTCTATTAGCAATTAATTGGTCAAAAATCTTAGAATCAGCCTCTGTAGTTGCTTCAAAAATAATTTTTTGATTAATATCTGAAGATAAATTTTCTTGCTTTTTTAAATACAAGTTAGCTACTTTGATACTAGATTTATTGGACTTATTTAAAGATTGAATATACTTGTAAATAAATTCGGGGTCTCTATTACCTTCCTTATATTCTTTAACATAATCTGCACTATAATCTATTTTGGAAATCACAGATTTACCCAATTGTAGAAAACCTTTTACTTTTTGCGCCCCTTTTATTTTTTTAATAACTTCCCCATCATTTTTTATGTAAAATAAAGTTGGAAAAGCGGAAACGGGATACTTTTGACGGAAAGCCAAATTTTCTTCCTTTTCCATGTCTATTTTCATATTGATAAAATTAGCATTATAAAAGTCACCTACTTCTTTTTTGGTAAATACTTCTTTCGCCATTCGCTTGCATGGTCCACACCAAACAGCGTAAGCATCAACAAAGATAGGTTTACCTTCTTCTTTAGATTTTTCCAAGGCTTCTGCCCATGTACCGTGAAAGAACTCGATACCTTGTGCCATTGCGGACCCGATAGAAAATAGAACAATAGTGAGGACTAAAAATAATTTATTCATGGTGGTTAGTTTAATGATACCAATGAAGTGATTTACTACAAATATCGTAAATAATTGACGCTAAAACAGCGCCAAATTACATTTTATGGGGAGCTTAATAAAAGTTTAACGATTTAAAGACATTTAAAGTTTGCGGAATCGGAATAAGGAGGAGAAAAGTTTAGGTTTAAGAGCTTGTTGGGAGGGATTTTGGAGATAAAAAAGACGTTTTTTTAGCCCGAAGGATAAATTCCCAACAAGCACTAAGTTTAAATTCAAGACTTGACATCAAAAAAATCAACATTGGAGATGAACTAACCTACCCGAATAATCATTATTATGATAATTTTGTGGGCTTAAATTTTAAATAAGCTCAAAGCGATAGCATTATGGCAATTATATTAAATATAGAAACAGCGACAGATATTGGGTCTGTTTGTTTGAGTAATGGAATAGAGATTTTAGCTAACATAAAATGTGCTACTCCTTTTTCCCATTCCAAAGAAACAACCTTAATGATAGAGCAATGTTTGAATGAAGCAGGAATTATCATGGATCAGGTAGATGCTATTGCTATCAGTAAAGGACCTGGTTCGTATACTTCCTTGCGTATTGGGACATCGATTGCAAAGGGGATATGTTATGCTTTAGACAAGCCGTTGATAGCAGTCGACACTTTGCAATCAATGGCTTTAGCTACTCAAAAGATAGCGAAAGGAGACCATTACATACCGATGATAGATGCCCGTAGAATGGAGGTGTACACTGCTTTTTATAATACAGAGATGACTTGTAAGAAAGCGACACACGCTTTGATTATGGATGAAACGACCTTTAAAACAGCTTTGGAAGCTAAGGAAACCATCGTTTTTTCAGGAAATGGTGCCGAAAAATTAAAGACAGTAGTCGATAGTCCGCAGTTTATTTTTACGTCAATTCGGTGTGCGGCAACCCATTTAGTTCCTTTAGCAGTACAAGCCTACGAGGCAGAAAAATTTGATTCTGTAGCTTATTTTGAGCCAGATTATTTAAAACCGCCAAATATTACAACTCCGAAGAAGGTCTTATAAAAAATAAAGCTCCTACAAAGAAAGTGGAACTACCATATGATAAATTTTTCCAATTTTTAAAATAAAATTTTTATTTCTGACTCTTTATCAATAACTTTATAGCTTAGAGAAAACTTTAATCTGTATATTTGGCATCGTATTTGGAATATACGAAAACAAATATTCAATAATTTTTTAAATTGCAAAACATAGTTATGAGAAAGCAGAAAAACGAAACTGT
>CAYMSC010000719.1:0-2447 GCA_964392805.1 uncultured Saprospiraceae bacterium | reverse complement strand
TGGTGAAAAAGTACCGACTAAATTGAATCCTGTTACTCGGACTTTTACTTTGAAGAAGGATCCTGCTGGGTAAGGCAGTTGGCAGTTGGCAGTTGGCAGTTGGCAGTTGGCAGTTGGCAGTTGGCAGTTAAGAAAAATAAAATAGTTAAACTATGAAAAAATAAAATATGCTAGTTTTTGTAGAACATAAAGAAACTCAGGAAGCATTTTTACTTTTGGGTACAGGTCTTGGAGCTTATCGCTCAGAAATGAAAGGTAGTATATTTGAAGATACTGTTACAGAAGGAATTCATAAAATGCTAGCCGTTTGTGATAAATCAGGTACTATTTATTGGTACCCTTCCGATGAATTAACGGTAGTTACTGTAGATGGAAAAAAAGTGAAGGACCATTGGTTGTAACTTTAATTATTTACTTTATCGACTAGCTGCTTGGAAAATCGATTTTCCTACTTGGTTTATCGAAAAAAGTGGATTTATTCGGCTTTTTAGGGCAATTTTAGGGTACATAAATATTTCGAAACCCTTTAAATAATTGTCTTATGGTCGAATACAAAATAATAAAAGAATCAAGCATTTGGTCTATGAGTAATGTAGAAAAAGCGATTGAACAAAAAATCAATAAATATGCAAAAGATGGTTGGCGTTTAGTCTCCCTTTCTTTTTGTTATGGAAATATTGCGCATGCCACTTTAGAAAGAGATGCCAGCAATACTCCTAAGTAGACCTAACTGTTAATAAATCCTAGATTCACATAAAAGGATAAAAAGTATCGTTGAATGATAAACCAACGATGCTTTTTTATGTATAGACACCTCGTTTTCACATTCACCTTTTCTCTTTTTATTTCCACTTTAATGGGACAACGCAATAATTTTGCGGTCGGTTTTCAATCCGGTGTCAATTCTAGTAGAACGATTATTACCAACCCTACATTTGAGACGATTCCTATCCATAGTGATTTTTTTGTCGGTAGTTCTTTTGGGCTAGTAGCTCGTAGCAAATTATGGAAATATCGCTGGGAATTTGCTAGTTTTACCAATCAGTATTATGTGTTTGCAGAATATGGTTTAAATGCAGCTTATGGTGGCTATAATTATCGCTATGAAAATAATTTTACGTTTCAAGAGCAATTGACCTTTTCTGCCCCACTATTATTGGTCATTCGACCTGCTATTCAAAAATATTGGTATAAAAGTTTTAAGGGAAAACGAATTTTTCCTATTGTAAAGGGAGGTGTCAATTTCAGTACTACCCCTACTTTACAAAGCAATACGATTCACACCTTCGGAGAGGCTACTTTAACAGAAAATATTCGTGCTGATAATAAGGTAAACGTGGCTTTTGTTGGTGCGCTAGGTTTTCAAAAGGAAGCTAAAAATGGTCGAATAATATATTTGGGGTTTAGTGTCCAAACGCCATTAGGTAGTAGAACAAGCGGCACCATCTTAGTCGATACACCTACTATTTTTGAAACAGTCAATGTTGCTAAGGCAGGCAACTTTTATTCTATTGATTTACAATATTTTATTGGTAAAAGAACCGCAAGAGAAAATCGCAAAAATAAGCGAGGGAAGTTGCCTAAGATTATTCATAACCCAAGGTATTTTTAGGTAGGGGATTTAGGAAATCAATAGTTGAGAAGTCAGATTTAGAACCAATAAATCTGTTAGAAGTCAGCCGTGAATTCTCAATAGGTAATACATGTTTTAGTCTGTCAAGTTCAAAATCTTCAGATTTTTTCGCTCTACTAGATTAAACAAGCCTAAAGGCTTGGGAACTGGACAGGCTAAAGCATGTTCTACCAGTTATTCATTAGGAACTTACAAATCTAAGTAAATGATAAATTTATTTTATCGTTTTCCTTGGCGGTTAGGTTAAGGATTATCCATCTATTGTGGTGTATTTTTTGATGTTGATGAATACTTATTTTTCTATTTTAAACAATTTTAAAAAGTTGTAAAACTTGTTCTTTATAATGTTTAGAGATAGGTAAATTTATGCCATTAACCATTACTAATTGCCCACCTGATTTTCTTAAATAGACTTCTACATGGTGCATATTAACCAGATAAGATTGATGGATACGTAAAAACCATTCATTTTCTAGGCTTGCAGCCGTTTGTTTGAGTTTTCGAGAAATTAACATCTTTGAACCATTGGTAAAAAACACTTGAGTATAATTACCTTCTGCCTTACAATAAAGGATATCTTCTGAATTGACAAGCCGATATCCATCCTTCATCGGAAAAGCAAAAACTTGATTAGGGGTGGTGATTGTCTTTTGGTAATTAGGTTGTAGATTTATGGTATTCATTTTAACTCATTTTGATATTATTTTAAGGGTTATAGAGGAGGGTAATGAAGTTGCAATAAGGAGGTATAGACAATCGCTTAAAAAAGGAATAACTACGTGTCGGACACCTTTGAGGTGTCCGACACGTTAGC
>CAYMSC010000718.1:0-2465 GCA_964392805.1 uncultured Saprospiraceae bacterium | reverse complement strand
CTTGCTCCCCTATACCTTTCCACCTTCCATAAAAATTTCCTATCTTCGCCATTGCATATCATCAAATACTATTAATGTTTACAATATTAAGAGGCATTTATCGCCTAACTTTATTTATTCTTGTTTTAGCTTTTTTTGTCATTCGATTGGCCTTGACCGGTTGGATAAAAGGTTGGACGATTGACTTGGGCTTAAGCCATCGCATGGCTTGTTGTCATTGGATGATATGGGTCTTGAATATAGATTTGACGATTAAAGGGAATATTCATGAAGGCAATTATCTATACATTTCTAATCATCGTGCCTATTTAGACCCTGTGGCAGAATTAACGGAGATAAAAGCCCTACCTGTTGCGAAAGCAGAAGTTGCTAATTTGCCAATAATGGGCTATGGTGCCAGAATTTCAGGCGTACATTTTGTTAAAAGAGAAAGCCTAAAAAGCCGAAAAGAAACCCGTTCAAGTATCGCAGAGACTATTGAGAACGGTAATTCCATTCTTATTTATCCAGAAGGGACTACCGTCGAAACACCCACTACAGCGCCATTTAAACCAGGAACTTTTCACATGGCAGCCAGAGATAAGGTGAAAATTATTCCCATAGCGATAGAGTACGGACATGTAGGAGATGCTTGGGTAGGAAAAGACAACATGCCTATTCATTTTTTTAAACAATTTGGGATGCGTAATAAAAAAATAACGGTGCATTATGGCGACCCGATGTGGATGGATGATGGCGATAAATTAAAAGAAGCAGTGCAATCTTGGATAGATACCGCACTTCTTGATATTCGTAATGAATGGGGCTTACCCGTTTGAAAATTCCTAAATTGAGCATCACTTTCCTTTTCCTCAAAGTATTTGGTATGATTCGAGCAACGATTCGATTTATATTATTTGTACTAGCGATGCTTGTCTTCACGCTTCGGCTCCTAATTTTTCGACTTTTTACTAAAAAAAAATTAGAAAAAGGGATTAGACATCGGCAACAATTCTGTCAAGTATTAATGCCAATTTTGGGTATACAAATCATTAAAAAAGGAAAGGCAACCTATAATAATGTTTTATATATGTCGAATCATCGTTCTTATATAGATCCTTTTATTTTTGTAACCCATTTTGATACTTTAGGTTTGGCAAAAGCAGAAGTCCGAAATTGGCCAATTATAGGTTTTGGATTAACAATAACAGGCACCTATTTTGTAAAAAGAGAAGAACAAACTAGTCGCCAGGCGGCAAGAAAAGGAATTGCACACACGATTAAAAATGGCTATTCTATGCTATTATTTCCAGAAGGAACGACCTCAGACTCGCCAACTACCTTACCTTTTAAGCCGAGAACTTTTAAAATGGCAGCAGAAAATAAAATTAATATTATCCCTATCGCCATTGAATTTCAAGACCCCAAAAATGCTTGGATTGGAGATGATACCTTCATTCCACATTTTTTTCAAACATTTGCTAAGCGAAAAGTTATTTGTGAGGTTCATTATGGTCCACCGATGTGGGAAGAAAATGAAGTAGTTTTGAAAACAAAAGTCCAATCGTGGATAAACCAAGAGTTAACGACTATTCGTAAAAAATGGGGATTACCTATTCTTGAAGAAAATATTTAGTCGCGAACAAAATCATCAGCGAAGTGTTCAAGTGATTTTTGACGCTTTATTGATAACTTTAAACAGAAAATTTTTAGCTAGTGATTGTAGGTGTTATTCGAGCAACGTTACGTTTTATTCTTTTAATCATATTCTCAACGATTACCGTAGCGACTATTCTAATTTTAAGCCCGTTTTCGACGAATAAACTTAAAATGGGAATGCGAAAGCGGCAGCAATGGTCCATCTTAATGATGCGCGTTTTAGGCGTTAAAATTACGAAGCAGGGAAAGTCCGAATATAAAAATGTTCTTTATCTATCTAACCATCGTTCTTATATTGATCCCATCGCAAAATTTAGACACTTCGATGCTTTAGTCTTGGCAAAAGCCGAAGTTCGCTCCTGGCCGGTCATTGGTTATGGATGTAGTATTTCGGGCGTACATTTTGTGAAAAGGGAAGAAAGGACAAGTCGTGTAAATGCTCGAAAAACGATTGCGGATACGATTAAAAATGGTCATTCTATCCTAATCTATCCTGAAGGAACAACTACGGATTTACCCAAAGCTTTACCATTTAAACCTAGTATTTTTCGAATGGCAGCAGAAAATGAAGTGCGCATTGTACCGATTGCGATTGAATATCAAGACCCCAAGGATGCTTGGATTGGTGATGCTACCTTTATTCCTCACTTCTTTCAAGTATTTGCGAAGCGGGAAGTGGTGTGCAAAATACATTATGGAGCGCCATTGTGGGATAGTGATGGGGCAGTGTTGCGAGAGAAAGTGCAAACTTGGGTAGATGGGGAGTTGATAGAGATGAGGCGGCAGTGGGGCTTATCTGTTTGATGAAATAGAAATAATTTAGGTAA
>CAYMSC010000717.1:0-2467 GCA_964392805.1 uncultured Saprospiraceae bacterium | reverse complement strand
GAATTAACGAACGCAGCTAATCCTGTTGCTCAATTATTTAGAAACCAAGATAATAATACAACAAATTTAAGAGCTTTTGGTAATCTCTTTTTAGAAGTAGATATTATTGAAGGATTGACGGCAAAGACTAGTTTTAACGTTGATATTAATAATTTTGAATTTAAAGGTTTTGCTTTCCCTAATCCAGAAGATATTGAAGGTGATCCTAACAGGAATCAATTAACACAAACACTTGGAAACGGATTAACTTGGACGTGGTATAATACCTTAAATTATAATACGACGGTTGCTAATGACCATAATATTGGTATATTAGTAGGTACAGAAGCCATTGATAATACTTTTGAACAGCTTACAGCTTCTAATAGTGGTTTTGCTTCTTTTGAACAGTCTTTCTGGTTTTTGAATGTAGCGACTGGTACACCATTAATTGCTGGTGGAACTTTTGGGGTATCTAATTCTTTATTCTCCGTATTTGGTAAGATAGATTATGATTACCAAGGAAAATATTTATTTAGTGCTACTTTAAGAAGAGATGGTTCTTCTCGTTTTGGTAGAGACAATCGTTTTGCAGTTTTCCCTGCATTCAACGTTGGATGGAGAATCTCTGATGAAGACTTTATGGCAGGTAATTCTATATTTACTGACTTGAAGTTAAGAGCAGGATGGGGTCAGACAGGAAATCAAGAAATTGGAGATTATCAGTTTGTTCCTCAATTTGGTTTTTCTGCTAATGGTACAACTTATGATATTGGTGGTACTAATAGTTCAGTAGAAGCTGGTTTTGCGCAAACAGTAAATGCTAATCCTGATGTTAAGTGGGAGGAAACAACTTCTTTGAATATCGGATTTGATGCAGAATTAGCAGGCGGTTTTAGTGTTGCATTTGACTGGTACAATCGTTTGACAACAGATATGTTAGTACCAGTTCCTGCACCTTCGACTGGTGCAATTTCGTCTGATCCATTTAGAAATATTGGAGATGTAGAAAATACAGGTTTTGACCTTTTAGTAGGATGGGACAAACAAATTAATTCTGACTTTAATATTGGCGTTAGCGTTAACGTTGGTGCTTATAATAATGAAGTAACTAACTTAGGTGGTGAAAATGTTAACTTTAATAGTGGTCAAGTTAGAGAATTTACAGCAAGTAGAATTCAAGAAGGCTTCCCAATTGCTTACTTCTATGGTTTTGAATTAGATGGTTTAGACGATGATGGTCGTTTCGTTCGTGTAGATACAGATGGTAATGGAGAAGTTAATGATGAGGATAGAACTTTTATTGGTTCTCCACATCCTGATTTTACCTATGGTATTAATGTTAATTTAAGCTACAAAGATTTTGATTTATCTATTTTTGGGAATGGTGTTCAAGGAAATGAATTATTTAATGCAAATAGATTCTTTACCCACTTTAATTCATTCCAAGGTAATCGTTCTGTTGATGTCTTAAATTCTTTTGGATTCCCAGGTGCTACGGGAACACCAACTTTACCTTTAGTAAGTTTAAATGCACCTGCTTCAGAGTTTAATGATGCCAACTCTTTCTTCATAGAAGATGGCTCTTATTTCAGATTAAAGAACGTTCAATTAGGATATAATTTACCAACCAATGTATTGGGTGATGGTATCGGTGCTTTAAAAATATATGTGCAAGCAACCAACTTGTTTACCATCACAGATTATACTGGTTTAGATCCAGAAATTGGTCGGTCTTCTTTCTTTGGAACTTTACAAAATAATGATTGGGGTATTGGTATAGATTCTGGTTTCTACCCAGTTACAAGAACCGTAACATTTGGTGTGAAAGCTGAATTTTAATTGATAAGTAACGATGAAAAAATAAGTCTGTCTCCCGATAGTTATCAGGGGGCGGAGTTATTTTTTCATTACCAATAACATATTTGTATTTCTTTAATTAAAGAACAGCAAGGTTTTTTTAAAATTTTGTATTTTTTAAAATTTTATTATTCAGGATTGACTTTTATGAGACAATTATTATTAAAATAATCGTTGTTTGACTAAATTAATTTTGAAAAAAATTAACTTTAAATGATCTTTAATTTAAGTTAAAAAAAATCAACATAAATTTTTTGAATATGAAAAAAATATTATTCTTCGCTAGTCTAGCTCTAGGGCTTTTCATTGCCTCTTGTTCGGACGACTTTTTAGACAAAGCACCGCAAGGTACTTTAAACCCAGCTACCTTGGCAAATGCGGACGGGGTAGAAGCACTTTTAATTTCTGCCTATTCTTTATTAGATGGATGGGAAGGTGGATGGAGTACAGCTGGTGGCGCACCTTGGAATGCAGCCGCTTCTAACTGGACCTATGGTGATGTTTATTCTGATGATGCCTATAAAGGGACGGAAGCAGGTGACCAACCAGCTTTAGAATTATTAGAAAATTATACGATTGATGCCGCTAATCCTTATTTAATTGGTCGTTGGGCTAGAATATATGATGG
>CAYMSC010000716.1:0-2472 GCA_964392805.1 uncultured Saprospiraceae bacterium | reverse complement strand
AAGGAGAGAAAATTCGACTAACCCATCATGCTGGTTTTGAGCAGTTTTCGATGCGTATTAACAAAGAGAATGACTGGTTCGGTATTTCTGGTGAACTAAAATTGGAGAACCAAGAAGTTTTGGATATGCGGCATTTATTGGAATTAATGGATAAGGAGGAAAGTAGCCGCTTTGTAGAAATTAAAGATGGACAATTTATCGCCTTGACAATTGCTTTTAAAAAGAAACTATCTGCTATGAATGCCTTTATGGACATGTCTTCAGATGGGTTGAAAGTACATAATCTGACAGTCGCAGCAATGGAGGACTTTACGGATTTAGTGGCAGAATTGGAAGTAGATAAAGAATGGAAAAAACAAATTAATCGCTTAAAAAGAGCAAGAAAATTAGAGGCAGTCGTTCCTTCTACCTTTAAAGCAACCTTGCGTCCCTATCAATTGGAAGGCTATCAATGGTTGCAACGCCTAGCTTATTGGGGCGTAGGAGCTTGCTTGGCAGATGATATGGGCTTAGGTAAAACAGTTCAGGCTTTGGCGGTACTAGTAGATAGAGCCAATAGTGGACCTGCGTTATTGGTAGCTCCTGCTTCTGTTTGTCGAAATTGGCGAAAGGAAAGCAGTCGCTTTGCGCCAACACTCCATCCTATCCTATTTGGAGAAGGGGACCGAAAGCAAACTATCAAAACATTAAAAAATCATGATGTATTGATTACAACATATGGGTTACTGCATCACGAAAGTAAATTATTGTCGAGCAAAAAATTTGGGACAATTATTTTAGATGAAGCACAGGCAATTAAGAACCGTACTACCAAACGCTCTAAAGCCGCAATGAATCTAAAGGGAGATTATAAAATCTTAACAACTGGTACCCCTATCGAAAACCACTTGGGAGAGCTATGGAACTTATTCCATTTTATTAATCCCGGTTTGTTAGGGTCCTACGATTCTTTTCAAAATAAATATGCCTTGCCTATTGAAAAAAACAAGGATAAATTAGCACAGCAGCACCTGAAAAAACTAATTCAACCATTTATCCTTCGTAGAAGAAAGAATGAGGTACTAGAAGATTTACCTAGTAAAACAGAAATTACACTTAGTGTTGAATTAAGTACTGCGGAACAAGCTTTTTATGAAGCACTTCGACAAACTGCTATTGATAAAATTGCCAAAGAGCAAGAAGAAAAGGGGCATCATGGAATGCAAATATTAGCGGAGATTACTCGTTTGCGCCAAGCTTGCTGCCATCCTCGATTGGTTCAGCAAGATATTCCTATTGAAAGTGCTAAATTACAATTACTAGAAGAAACGGTAACAGAATTAGTAGAGAATGGTCATAAAGCACTAATTTTTAGTCAATTTGTTGGGCATCTAAAAATCATTGAGTCCTTAATGCAAAAAATAGGAGTATCCTACCAATACCTTGACGGTCAAACAACCCTTAAAAAAAGAGAGGAACGCATTAATGCTTTTCAATATGGGGAAGGTGATGTCTTTTTAATCAGTTTAAAAGCTGGTGGTGTAGGACTGAATTTAACAGCAGCAGATTATGTTATTCACACCGACCCGTGGTGGAATCCTGCAGTCGAAGACCAGGCTTCTGATAGGGCGCATCGTATCGGACAAAAGCGTCCTGTAACTATTTATCGGTTAGTTACAGCCAATACAATTGAAGAAAAGATAGTTGCCTTACATGCACATAAACGAGACCTAGCAGATAGTTTATTAGCAGGTACTGAACGAAGTGGGCGTTTATCAAGTGAAGCCTTATTAGCTTTGATTAAAGAAGGATAGCGAGCGTAGAGGTCTCCATGGCAAATGAGCAGCCAAAGGCAATTTAGAACTAAACCGTCTCCGCTATCAAATTCAACAAATCCACAGCCGTTAATTTGGCACTTACATCCGTACCTGCTAATAAGGAATCCGCTAAATCTCTTTTTTTCTCATGTAACTGAAGAATCTTTTCTTCAATCGTTCCTTCCGCTACTAGCCGATAGACCGTAACGGGTCGCTCCTGCCCAATGCGATGTGCTCGGTCTGTTGCTTGGTCTTCTACTGCAGGATTCCACCATGGGTCCATATGGATAACGTAATCAGCGGCAGTAAGATTTAATCCTGTACCCCCTGCTTTCAAACTAATCAGAAAAATAGCTCCTTCGCCTGCTTGAAAAGCATCGATTCGTTGCTGTCTTTTTGCAAGTGGAGTTGACCCATCCAGATATTGATAGGGAATTTTTTGCTTTTTCAAATGGGCTTCTAAAATAGTTAAATGTCCAACAAATTGACTAAAAACAAGCGCTTTATGTCCATTGGCTAATAATTCTTCCACAATACCTTTAAATAATTCTAGCTTGGCACTTTCTATAAAATTGGCTGTTTTATCTGCTAACTTGGGGTGACAAGCTGCTCTTCTTAATTTGGTCTCAGCAGAACAAACAGGGGAAATGTCTCACATGAAAATGAAGACATCCCC
>CAYMSC010000715.1:0-2487 GCA_964392805.1 uncultured Saprospiraceae bacterium | reverse complement strand
AATCGTCCGACGAGAATCTCCATTTATTTTTATCGCGTTCCTTAACAATTAATTACGATACAATTATACATTTTAATTCATCACAATTCATCATTTATAGTTCATCATTTATCAGTTGGCGACCATATCGAATTTACAATCGGAATTATATGCGAGCATTAGTTATTTCAGGTGGTGGGTCTAAAGGAGCCTTTGCAGGCGGAGTAGCAGAATACCTGATTAAAGAGCAACAAAAAGATTATGATATATATGTCGGGACCTCGGCTGGTAGTTTATTATTGCCGCTCTTAGCCCTAGGGGAAGTTGATAGAATTAGAAAAGGATTTACAAAAGTAACTCAACATGATATTTTCACCAATTGTCCTTTTATCATTTCGAAAAAAGGAAAAATCTATTCTTCTAGAATCAATCACATCAATTCGATGAAGATGTTTTGGAAAAAGAAAACAACTTTTGGAAATAGTGGTGCTTTAAGAAAATTAATATCAAGAATTTTTTTGAAATCTGATTATGACCGTTTAGTAAAAAGCAAAAAAGAGGTGATTGTTACGGTTTGTAATTTCACTAATTATCAAACGGAATATAAGTCTATCCAAGAAAATAGCTATGAAGATTTTTGTGATTGGATGTGGATTTCGGCTAATTTTGTTCCATTCATGAGCTTAGTGATTAAAAATGGTCACGAATATGCTGATGGCGGATATGGAGATTATTTGCCGATTCATCCAGCTTTAGATATGGGTGCTAAACATGTTGATGCCATCTATCTTAGACCAGAAAAATTAAGCGTTATTAATCTACGATGCAAAAATCCCTTTGATGTCCTTTTAAGAACGCTTCAATTTATGATGGATAAAATTGGAAAGGATGATATTTTGCTTGGAAAATTTGAAAGTATTAGGGAAGACTCAACTATTGACTATTATTTTCCTCCACACGTTTTGGTAGAAAATGCCTTTATTTTTGAACCAGACTTAATGACAGAACTTTGGCAGCAAGGCTTAGAACATGCTAGAGAAAGACCTCCTCAAAAAATTAGAACGATGGATGATTTGCCCAGTTAAATAATTATTAAATTGTAACTATTCAGAATAGAGAGCAGAGACCACTTCGTTGAGAGAACAGAGACTGCTAACGATAGGTATTTGTCTCTGTTCTCTCAGTGAAACGGTCTCTATTCTCTACTCTGCTAAACAGTTATATTAAATTTATATTAAACGTCTTCCACTTTCATTATTTGAGATGCCAAAATTGAAATAATACAATAGGCGAGAAAATAGTAAAATCCTTCGTGGAGATTAGCTTCGATAGCATCTTCTGATGAAGTGGCTAAAGCAGCTAATAAAACGCCTACGACAAAAACATCTGCCATCGACCATTTACTAATAATTGCTACAAATTTGTGTAGCTTCTCTCGCATCCCTATTTTTTTCACAAAGAGTACTAATAATAAAATAACCGCCTTTAATATGGGGACAATTACACTAAATAACAAAATTAGTCCTGCTACTAAAGAATTATTATTTTCGTGAAGCGTTTCAATGGTATTTAAAATACTTTGAGTTGTTTCATGTACGACCAATTCTCCAACCAATGGTAAATTTGCCCCAATTTTCAAACTAATCATTGGGCTTGTTAAACCGGGATATAAAAAAACTAATGAAAGAATAATTAAAATGAAAGCTATTATATTTCTAATACTCATGATAAAAGGCTTAGTTTTTTAAAATGCGAAGGTAGTTTTTTTTTAGATAGTCAGATAAAATATTGAAATTATTTAATTTGTGTAGGATTCCTTGTTCTTTAACAATTCCTTGTACAAGTATTACTGAAAAAAGAAATAAAATACAACGAATTTTTATCACTTTTTACCTGACGCACTATTGAATAATAAATACTTAAGGATAAGGAAAAAATAATCTGCGCTAAAAGATTATATATATACTCCAAACGGGATAAAAGAGTGATTTTGAAAAGAGGTCAGAAGTCAGACCGAAAAATTACATTTTTCTGTCAGAAGTCAGATTTAAAAACTACAAAACACTAATAATCAATTATTTAAATCTGATTCATCTGACTTCTGACAGTCTATGAAATAGACGGTCTGACTTCTGACTTCTAAATTAATTTTCACAAATTTATCCCGTTTCTAGTATATTATAACTGATGTTACGCACAAGCACCAAAGGTGCGACATATATTAACATGGGGCGAAGCCCTATGGAATAGGAATGCTGTTGAAACGCTAGCTCTGAAGGAGCGACATAAAAACATAACACTATTACAATTATATGTCGCACCTTTGGCGCTTTCTTGTATTACTTTCTAAAATCATTGGGTTTTCACTCAATGCTATGATATGTCGCACCTTTGGTGCTGATTAATTTTTTTTGCGTAACATCAGTTATAAGTTAAATCCGTATAAATCCGCCAAATCCGTACAACCTATCCTCCTAATAATTTTATTTACTTTGCCTTTTGGTTTAG
>CAYMSC010000714.1:0-2506 GCA_964392805.1 uncultured Saprospiraceae bacterium | reverse complement strand
TTTTTATGAGTCATATCTACTGTTCTATTAGTAGCAGTATCTGCATGGATGGTCGTCATAATAGCTTTTTTGATGCCAATTCTGCGACCTATAATCTCCATTACAGGGCTAATATTATTAGTAGTACAACTTGCACAAGAAAAAATATTTGTTTGGCCATCTTTTGTATTTACGCCATGAACAACAGTTGGGAGGTCTGCACTTTTGGATGGACCTGATAGCACCACCGTTTTGGCACCTGCTTTTATATGGAGCTCTGCTTTTTCTGTGGTCGTAAATACTCCTGTACTTTCAATAACAACATCGACATTCAATGTTTTCCAAGGTAAATCAGCTGGATTCTTTTCTTGAAAGAAAGGAATTTTATCCTCCCCAACAAGTAAGTACTTACCCTCTATCCTAACATCCTTTTCAAATTGACCATGAACACTATCGTACTTAATGAGATAGGCAATATTTTCGATTGGGGCTATATCATTAATAGCCACTAATTCAAGGTCTGGGTGATTAGCAATAACTTTTAAAGAAGTTCGTCCTATTCTGCCCATTCCATTAATCGCAATTTTTTTCATTGTTTATTTTTAACATGTTCGTATCTCGACTTTAGCCAAATTGGATATTTCAATTCGTTACAAAAGCCAAGTGTTTACTTAAAAGTTGATTCTTTTCTTTACGGTTGGTTTTTTCTTCGACTATAATGAAATAAAATCAATATTTTCAAAAACTGATATTCTATTTTATGCCTCAATAATGGCTGCAGAGCCCATACCGCCAGCTGTACAGACAGAGACTAAGCATCTACCACCTCCATTCGCTTTTAGTATTTTTGCTGCATTTCCTAATACTCTTGCTCCTGTTGCTGCAAAGGGATGTCCTATCGCAAGACTGCCACCTCTTGTATTTAATTTTGAGCGGTCGATACTACCAAGTGGTTTGTCTCTATTTAAAACATCCTTTGCAAATTTGTTACTCTCCCAAGCTTTTAAAGTAGCTAAAACTTGACCTGCGAAAGCCTCATGAATTTCATAAAAATCAAAATCTTGTAAGCTTAGATTATTCCTTTTTAAAAGTTTGGCTACTGCTACTGTTGGGGCAAGAAGTAAGTCTTCTCCATTGACATAATCAAAAGCAGCATTCTGGCTATCGACTAAATAGGCCTCTGGTTCCAAATCATTTCTGCGTGCATAATCTTCCGAAGTTAGAAAAACACAAGCTGCTCCGTCTGTAAAAGAGGAGCTATTACCTGCTGTTAAACTTCCTTCGCTACTTTTGTCAAAAGCAGGTCGTAGTTTTGCTAGTTTTTCAATCGTTGTTGCTGGGCGTACAATACTGTCTTTTGTTAGAGATTTGAAAGGGAAAACGCCATCTTCATAAAAACCATCTTGATACGCTTTTTCTGCTAAAATATGACTCTGATAAGCTAGTTCGTCTTGCTCTTTTCTTGTAATCCCCCAAGTTTTGACCGTAATTTCTGTATGTTGCCCCATGTTTTTTTTCGTTCTAGGCTCTCGAACATCTGGCGCATGAAAATTGAAAAACTGGAAAGGGTTAATACCTAACATTTTTTTAATTCTACCTCCAGTCGTTCTTGCTTGTTGTAAGTCAATTAGCTTATTAGCTATTTTTCTATCAAGAGTCAAAGGTACATCACTATTCGTATCACTACCGCCCGCAATACCACATTCAATTTGTCCTGTGGCAATTTTCATAGCGATAGTATTGGCACAATCTAAACTAGTTCCACAAGCTCTTGCATGAAAAAGTGCAGGCGTATGTGGGTCCAATGCTGTGTTTTGAACAATTTCTCTAGTCCAATTCCAGACTGTTGGATAATGAATGAGTGTACCTAAAACGACTTCATCTAATTTTTTTCCTTCTAGTCTATATTTTTTTACCAGCGCATTCAATGCACCTGTTAACAATTCCGAATTGGTAACGTTGGCATAATGACCAAAAGATTTAGTAAAGGGGATTCTTGCGCCTCCTATAATGGCAACTTTTTGATTTGTATTTCTCATTTTTAATAGGTTTTGAAAAGAGTTTGTAATTACTTCTGATACACCGCCATCTACATTTTATTGATACCTTTTGCTTTTTTTGTAGGAAAAATTAACAAAATAAAACCATTTATTTTAAATAACAACAGGAGTATAGCATGATTATCGAAATGTAGCAAGCACTTGGATTTCATTTTGCCATAAAAAGAGAATGGGGTTATCATAAAGAAATCGTTGTCTATTTGTTAGATTCTAGTGGGAATTAAGGGATATTAAACAAACTAGTAAGCTAGTATTCGAGTTCTGTAATCGACTCTCTCATGATTCCTGTGATTTTAAGGTTGAAAAAATAAACCCTAAATCTTTCCCTGATCCTAATTTGTCGTTAATAATCTCATGCCAATCTAAAACGGGATGTAGATATGCCTTAATGTCATTTTCCGTTTCAATAGTGATTACTAAATCTTCTGGGGCTAAAAAATCAATTTGTGCAATACTACTAAAATTAG
>CAYMSC010000713.1:0-2518 GCA_964392805.1 uncultured Saprospiraceae bacterium | reverse complement strand
TTCCACCTCAACAATTCTTAATTGATAAATATCAAGAATATACTGGTTTTTCTCTCGACCAATTTGAATGGTATCGAGCTTTTGCTTATTGGAAAGGAGCTATCATTGCAGAGCAGTTATACAAGCGGTTTGCAGATGGAGCTACAACCGACCCACGTATGGTTGGTTTTGGAGTAGTTAGAGAAGTAATGGGAAAATATGCACTAGAGATACTTGACAAAAAATAATGGTTTGATGGTTTCCATAAGGTGTAAATGGCGATGGTTTAAGTCTCCAGACTTGAACCTTTTATCCGCTGGTCTCCTGACCAGCATTGAACCTTTCAATTTGCTGGTTTCAATAAAGCCGAGATAGAAGTGCCTATGATTAAGAAAGCAAGGGCATCTGTTGTTGTTGATGCTTTGGCGTGATATAGCACGGAAATTTATCAAATTATTCCTGCTGGTGACCACTTCCTGATCCTTTGTGAGGTAAAGGATTTAGATAGAGCAACGGAAGGAAATCCTCTTGTTTATTGGTCAGGTTATAGGATGACAAGTGATAAAATAGATTAGCGTATTTTCTAAGATCAGAACAATATGAAAATTCCAGTTTACAATAAAAACCTTTTAAAGCACTTTGCAAATAGATTAATCATTTCGAAGTGGGCACTCCTACTTGTATTTTGAACAATGCTTTGCAAGGATTAAAATCTGTGTCTGGAAAAGTAGTGTGAGTTATTATTACTTCATACATTGCAATTATTTTTAACTTAAAAATTATGTGTAACTACTCAGGTGGTCTAAATTGCTGAAAATCAATTTTTTAAACAATTTATTTTTTATTTTATTACGATTATAATTTATAAATAATATTATTTGTATTAAATCAGCTATTTTTTTGAAAAATTATTAAAAATAGAACTGATTTTAACTAAAAATTTAGTGTTTTTGTAAAAAAAGTACCTGAGTAGTTACAAAATTATAAATATTATAAAAATTAAATATGGCATTACCATCATTATTTGATAATTTAAGACTCCCTGTTATTGGCTCTCCTTTGTTTATTATTTCAGGCCCTGAGCTAGTTATTGCACAGTGTAAAGCTGGAATAGTAGGGTCATTTCCTGCCCTGAATGCAAGACCACAAGCCCAATTGGATGAATGGCTGCACCAGATTACAGAAGAATTAGCGGCTTATAATCGGGACAATCCGACTAAGCCTGCTGCTCCATTTGCAGTCAATCAAATTGTTCACCGTAGTAATAATCGGCTAGAAGAAGATATGGAGACCTGTGCCAAATGGAAAGTACCATTAATCATTACCTCTCTCGGTGCAAGAGAAGAAATAAATGTAGCGACTCATGAATGGGGTGGTATTGTGTTACATGATGTCATTAATGACCGCTATGCACATAAAGCTATTGAAAAGGGGGCAGATGGATTAATTCCAGTAGCTGCAGGAGCAGGAGGACACGCAGGAACTATTTCTCCATTTGCATTAATGCAGGAAATCAGAGCATGGTTTGATGGGCCAGTTGCGTTGTCAGGTTCTATTGCTTCTGGAGCTGCCATCTTGAGTGCACAATCTATGGGAGCGGACCTTGCCTACATTGGGAGTGCTTTTATATCTACCAAAGAAGCCAGAGCTAGTGAAGATTATAAGCAAGGCATTGTAGATGGCAAAGCAGCTGACATCGTCTACTCGAATTTATTCACGGGTGTCCACGGCAACTACTTAAAAAAATCAATAGAGAATGCAGGCTTAGATCCTGCAAATTTACCAGAGAGTGACCCTAGTAAAATGAATTTTGGTTCTGGTGGTAATACCGCAGCAAAGGCATGGAAAGATATTTGGGGATGTGGTCAAGGTATCGGGAATATTGATGAAGTCTTATCGGCAGGCGGATTGGTGGCAAAATTCAGAAAGGAGTACGATACCGCTTTTAATAGGATGAAGATTTTAACTAGTGGTAAGTAGGTGGACAGAAATAATCTCCTTTTTTGACCGAGGCTATTTTTTCATCAGATGAGGCAAAAAACGCAGCTATAGCCGTAGCTATAGCGAGTATTTTTAACGAAATATGATGGAAAAAGAGTCCGTCATAAAATGTGTACGTTATTTGTGTCCACCTACTTACGATTCATAAATAACTGACAATTTATTTTTAGATAAATAGCTAATTGTCAATGCTTAATTTGAATAATTAAGTTGAAAGACAGAAATAATTTAAGCAAATAATTTTAATCAAATTTGACCTAATTTGCTGTTTGTCAACGTTTTGATACGTCTGACTTCTGACAGATTTATCGGTCTTAAATCTGACCTCTCACTTAGTAAACAATAATTAATCAACTAAACCACTAGTTAGCCTTAGTAGTAAGTCAAGGTAAAAGTGATATGTTGAGGGTGTGAGTATTTTTTGGCTATTGCTCTAAAAAAATCATTGCATAGCAGCGCTATGGAATTATTTTTTTAGAGCAATAGACGGAAAATAATCCAGACTAACTTATCATATTTTACTTGACTTACTACTTAG
>CAYMSC010000712.1:0-2521 GCA_964392805.1 uncultured Saprospiraceae bacterium | reverse complement strand
TAGAACCAAAATAAGCTCGTCCAGATGACCAACTTATTATTTCGTCGTTACTTATGAAGTTTTTTAAATAAACAGAGATGCTTGTAGCGATACATTCAACCTATTCGATATTTGCGACTATTTAAAATAAAGTAGTAGGCGTCTCCGCTTCGTTTTATCCACTACTAATTTTCTTCTTTTCATGCAGAAATTTATCAAAGCTTTTATAGACGCAATCAAAGGCACAGAAACAGATTTTACTAAAGGTAGTATTAACCGAGCCGTTTTTCTCTTAGCCGTTCCAATGATTTTAGAAATGGTCATGGAGGGTATTTTTTCTATTGTAGATGCCTTCTTAGTCAGTAAGGTAAGTGAAGAAGCCTTTGCCACCGTTGTTTTGACAGAAACCGTCGCTACCCTACTCTATGCCTTGTCTATCGGTATAAGTATTGCTGCCACTGCAATGGTTAGTCGACGAATTGGCGAGAAGAATCCCAAAGCAGCAGCCGATGCGGCAGGGCAGGCTATTTTATTGGGGGTTAGTGTTTCTATTTTCATTAGTATAATAGGTATTCTTTTTCCTGATGATCTCTTGCGATTAATGGGTGCCTCTGAATCCGTCATTGCTATTGGTACTGAATTCACTCGAATCTTTTTAGGCTCGAATGTAGTCATTATGCTATTATTTATTCTCAATGGGATTTTTAGAGGTGCAGGTAATGCAGCCATAGCTATGCGGGTACTTATTTTAGCCAATTTATTGAATATCGTTTTGGATTTTATTTTAATTTTTGGCTTTGGTCCGATTCCCGCTTTGGGCGTAACGGGAGCAGCTATTGCAACATCTATTGGTCGAGGTTCCGCAGTTTTGTATCAATTGTATATTTTATTCTCTGATAGAAGTATTATTAAATTGACTAAACAACATCTTAAAGCGAATTGGGCGATTCTTAAAAAACTGATTGATGTTGCTGCTACGGGTTCAGGACAACATTTAATTGGGTCGGCAAGTTGGATATTTTTAATGATGCTAATTGCTGATTATGGAACAGAAACCGTAAATGGTTATGGGATAGCCATTCGGATTTTTATGTTTACCTTTTTACCTGCATGGGGAATTGCTAATGCTGGTGCCACATTGATTGGTCAAAATCTAGGAGCAGGTTTGCCCGAAAGAGCAGAAACTTCGGTCTATCGAGCGGCTTATTTGAATATGGCTTTTTTGTTCGTAGTGGCTATTATTTACTTCATCTGGGCCGAATTTTTTATCCGCATTTTTAATCAGAATGCAGCAGTGGTAGCTATTGGGGTAGATTGCCTTAGAATATTTGCTTATAGTTACGCCATTTTTGCTTTTGGCATGGTCATCGTTCAAGCTTTTGGCGGTGCGGGAGATACTCGGACTCCTACCTTTATCAATTTTGTTTCTTTTTGGGTTATACAAATTCCGCTGGCTTATTTTCTAGCAAAAGGCTTAGAATGGGAAGCTACTGGTGTCTTTTGGGCATTGGTTATTTCGGAAGTCTTTTGGGCAGGATTAGCGGTTTATATTTTTAGAAAAGGAAAATGGAAGTTGATTGAGATTTAAGTACCAACACTAAAAGGATACTATCTTCAAGTAATCCGTTGGGGAAACAAATCCGTTGGGAATATTTTCTGCCCAACAGATTTATTTTCCCAACGGATTACATCATTTTTTAGGTAGTGGTTAATGAATACGATTTAGGATAAACTTTAAATTCAACCAACACATTATAATAATTTTTATACCAAAAACATCCGTTATTTTTTAATAATTTGTAATTATCTATCTATTTTGTGAAAACCACTACTTAATAAACAAATATCTACAAACATCACTCCCTGATATACCTTCAAAAATGAGATTACTAATGTCCCTACTGGCAATAGTCGTTGCCTTTCCAGTTAGTAGTTTTTGTCAATTTTCCTTGGATAGTTTACAACTTTTCCATCAAGAAAATTTGGCAGCTATTACGTTACTCAAAAATGAGCAGAACTTATTACCATTCAAAGATTTAAGCACTACTAGTATTGCCCATCTTTCTATTGGTAATGCTACTAAAACTGCTGAATTTGACCGCCTCCTAAAGCAATATACCAATGTAAAATCTTATAACTTGCCACTAACTGCTACTGGTCAACAGGCTGGGGAAATATTTAAATACCTTATCAATTACAGTGACCTTACCATTATTTCCGTCAATGAGTCGCTTGACAAAGGCTATTCGCTTGTTATTGAGGAATTTATCCGAGATTTAAGTGTTCGTATTGATATTGCTTATGCCATTTTTGGCGATAAAGCATTGCTTACTAATTTGCCCTATATCGACCGTGCTAAAATCATTTCTTATACTCCAAAAACAAATGATTACGTACAATCGCTACAAGCGCAGATTTATTTTGGAGCAGTAGGAGCTATTGGAAAACTCAAAGAAAATATTGGAACTACTTATAAATTCAATGATGGCATTATTACCAAAGGAGGGTTGCGTTTGAGTTATGGAATTCCAGAATTAGCTGG
>CAYMSC010000711.1:0-2529 GCA_964392805.1 uncultured Saprospiraceae bacterium | reverse complement strand
ATAACATTTCATTGGATAATCACATTTTCTTTCTCTTTTTATTCTGTGGGTAATGTATAGAACTTTGAGTTCTGGAAGCTCTAGATTATACAAAAAATATTTTAGAGCTGGCAAAAAATTAAAATATTGATTGCTAACGGTTTAATGAATCCCCCTCAACTACCAAGTATAAGAAGGTGGTTCAATTCCATTCATCCGAATATATAAATTGGCTTTGGCACGGTGATTGGCTAAATGGTCTTGCACATAAAAAAGGGCGAATGCTCGACTGACCTCATTTTTGCTATGGTACATGATACACAACTCATCTAATTGTTTTTGTTCGATGGTATGGACAACATTTGTGGTATAGGCAAAGCGTTCTTTCAACAAACTGATGATTTCTGCCTTAGTCATTTTGGACGCATTCAACCTTTCTGGCTTTACATCCATTCCTTGCACATATCGTTTGGTTAGTAATTGAGTAGAAGTTGCAATATGTACCATTTGTTCGGCGAAGGTTTTGCTAACCTCTGTTGGTTGATAGCCATATAAATTTTCAGGCATCGCCTCCGCTACTTCTAGACAATGCTTCATCGCTTCTTGCCAGACGGGTAGATACATTTTAGTGAAATCCGTTTTAGGTGTTAGCGTTAATGTATTATTAAAAGCGGCACAATTAGCAAGCGTTTGAACGTCTTCGAATACCTGCCATATTTTATGGTCGAAAGCTTTAGGTGCAAAAGAAAAAACGACCAAATGTTTATTCATTTTCTCACAATATAAAGCTTTTGCTTTTACATTTAATCGAACTTCTTGCTCACTAAAAAAAACATCAAATAGCTGTACTTTTCCTTCAAAAAATTGCCAACCATCTACGGAAGCTTTTTCTATGAAAATCGCAAAAGATTCCGTAACAGTTTCCGCTTTCAAACCCTTACTTTTTCCAACCACTTGCGTCAAGCCGTTAAAATAGTCAGCGGTGAATGTTTGCAGTCGTTTTTCCGTTAGATTGATATTCCCGTCTACATACCAAGCAAAACTGTAGGTCCAAAATTCTGGACTTGTTTTGTCTGACCACCCTGGGGCAAATCTGGCCTCTTCAATGCCTGTAAATGCCAATTTGGGGGCAAATTCTAGCGGGAATGTAAAGGATTCTTTTTTCCAGCCTTCAGGACTTACCAAAATGTTTGTTTTAGCTGTTTGGGAAAAGCTATTAATAGAAGCTAATAGTAGATAAAAAGATAGGAGCAAATATTTTTTCATGATTTTATTTATATTTCTTCAATAATACTAAGGTTTCAATTTACCACTTGCCATTTAAGACTATTCCCACAAGCGTATGTAAAGCACCGATGTCGAATAAAAATTTTCCAATCCAATTTTTCATAAAATTGTTAATAGATGGAGTGGGAAAGATAGTGAAAAAGTTATTGGTCAGCGCACTAAACTTGTTAATAAATGTTAAATTACTTGACCTTGGACTATACTCCAATGCTTAACTTGTGGCTAAAAAGATGATTATGAAAAATTTGAAGCTTGCTATTTTAAGTTTAGGCTGGGTTTTACTGGCTATATTTTTAGGTTCCGGTTATGTAATGAATAAATTTAAAAGTGGAACGGAAGCATCTGCTTTTACGCCTGTTACGTGGGACGAACATTTATCGGTCTTTGAAGGTGCGTTAAGTTGTAGTTTAACTAGTGCGGAACTACAGGACAGAATTGCCATGCTAAAGGAAGAAATATTTCCGAATGTGACGAAAAAAGAGGAACTAGAAGAAGGCTACATTTATTACTTTAAAGATGAAGGAGATTTAGCAATAAAGATTTTAGAATTTATTGGGAAAGAAAAACAATGTTGTCCTTTCTTTAAGTTTGATTTTTCGATTTTACCTTTTAAAAAGGGCTTGGCTTTAAAAATTTCAGGTTCGGAAGGGGTGAAGGAATTTCTATCGGACAAAGAGTTGAGTATGGATGATTCCGAAGAAATTAAAAAGGCAACTACCTCAGTTGAATAAAAATAATCTTATGCAAATTGGAGAAATAGCTAAACAATCAGGATTTAGTAAAGATACCTTACGATATTATGAAAAAATAGGCTTAATTCAATTGACGAAGCAGCAAAGAGGAGAGAATAATTATCGTATTTATGATGGTCGTATTTTGCAAGAGTTGGACTTGATTAAAAAACTCAAAAATGTAGGATTTACCTTGAAGGAGATTAAAGATTTAAAACGGATGAATGCTTTGGATATGATTTCTTGTGGGACGATTGGTCCATTGGTCAAAGAAAAATTAACAAAAATTGAGGTGCAATTGATGGCATTGAGAGAACAGAAACGAAAATTATTATTGTTAATACAGTCTTGTGAAGGAGACTGCTCAGCGACTTTGGAGGAACTAAATTAAAATGCCTTTTAGAGGATTAGAATTTTTGAAGAGACATTTGATTCTTTGGAAGAAAAACCAAATATCTCCTCAAAAATTCACAAAATATTTCTCTACCGTACACTTTTTGAAAACGCCGCCTTTGGCGACTAAAACATGGGG
>CAYMSC010000710.1:0-2533 GCA_964392805.1 uncultured Saprospiraceae bacterium | reverse complement strand
AATCAAGATTTACTCACCCCAACCCCCTTGTTTTAGCCGCCATAGCCGCCGTTTTCAAAAAGTGTACGGTAGAGAATTTTTCCCAAATTGTTTAGATAGATTTAAATGTTTAAACACTGTTTTGATTCGATGTTTAATCATTATTTCTTTATAAGCGTGTAATTTAGGTAAATGGCTTGTGTTCTTTTTTGTATAAATGTAGGATGGATGGTAGAAAACAGCTTAAATTTTAAATAAATTGGTGTTTATAATTGTGTAAAAATTGGTGTTTTATGGAAAGGGAAATATAAAAATAACACCTTACGCTAATGAATTACAAAACTAAAAAAAATATTTTTTACATCAAGCTTTTTTTGTAACTAATTGCTAATTTTATACAAAACTAGTGCCCTAGGGATGCAAAAAATAAGTTTACATGCTGTCGGAATTTTAGGATAACAAAACGGTAGAGTTTAAGCGACTTATCCTAAAATCCCGACTAAAGAAGCATGTAAAGTTATTATGTACCACGACTAGATAGTAAACAAGTGGCAGTTGGCAACGCTAAACCAAAAGAGATTATAACATCAAATAAAAAAGGTGATTCATTCTAATTTGAATGAATCACCTTTTCTTTTCTTTTTTATCGGGTAAAAACTTAATCTTTAAGTCTTTAGTAGGTTATATCGAATCTTAATTTGTTGGCTAATTAGAACTAGCAACAATTTTGGCATTTTTTAAGCCTTGTTCTAATTGTCGAAGGTGTACAGGTAAATTTTTTAAAACTTCAATTGAATGTGTATTATACTTCTTAAAAGTAACATTCGTTGTGGCAGCTTCGTGTGCGACCACATCTAGCTTAGCTAGTAGATTGTGCAGTTTTGTGAAATCATCATGATTCATAATTGGTTAGATTTTAGTTAATGATTCTTAATGTTGATGTTGATAGTAATACGGAATTACACCTAAATTGTTCAAATGTAAATAGGGAGGTTTAGCACAGAATAGGCATTTAAATTGCTATTATGATATTTTGGAGGCAAAAAAGACGCTTTTTTAAACCAACCAAAGGACAAATTCTCAACGAGCTCTTATATATTATTAGAGCGAAATAATATTTATTCTTATTTTTTTTATAAATAGGACTACAATAAGTGGGGCTAGAAAAGTGTGTAAAAATTCAAATTGTTTAAGCTTAAACAATTCATAAAAGACTGTTTTGATAATACCAAACTAATTATAACAATAATCATACCTATTAAGCCTATAAGCACTTATTTTTTTGAATCTAGATTAATTTAAGTCAACTAATTGTCTACTTTTCCAGACATTAAGTAGGCTTTGATAAAATCATCTAAATCCCCATTTAATACCTTATCTGGATTATGTACTTTATAATTTGTTCGTAAATCCTTTACCCAGCGGTCATCTAATACATAACTTCTGATTTGAGAACCCCATTCGTTTTTCATTTTTTCTGCTTCAACAGCATCTCTTTCTTCCAATTGCTTTTGTAATTCTAATTGATATAATCGAGATTTTAGCATGGTTAATGCTTTCTCCCGATTTAAATGTTGAGACCGTTCTTCTTGACATTCCGCCACCAAACCTGTTGGAAGGTGTCTAACCCTCACTGCGGATTCTGTTTTATTGACATGTTGACCACCTGCTCCACTAGCACGGAAAGTATCCCATTCTATTTCAGCAGGATTAATGGTAATTTCGATAGTGTCATCTACCATCGGATGTACGAAAACAGAGGAAAAAGAAGTCATTCGTTTTCCTTGTGAGTTGAAAGGGCTGATTCTTACTAGCCTGTGTACACCATTTTCTCCTTTTAGTAAACCATAGGCAAAATCTCCTTTAATCTCTAATTCTACGGATTTTACCCCTGCAACGGAGCCGTCAACTCGATTTAATTGACTGACTTTAAAGCCTTGTTTATCTGCCCACATCTTATACATCCGCAGCAACATAGAGGACCAGTCATCCGATTCTGTACCACCAGCACCTGAGTTAATCTCTAAAATACAATTTAACTCATCCTCTTTTTTATTGAGGGTAGAGCGGAATTCTAAATCCTCAAGGGCTTTTGTTGATACGTCAAATTGTACTTCAATTTCTTCAATAGTGGCCTCTCCTTCTTTCTGAAATTCCGTTAAGATTTCTAATTCTTCAATAATAGTAGCTACCCGCTCATATTTACCAACCCAATTTTTATGGGTTTTAATTTCTTTCATCACTAGCTCTGCTTTTTTGGTATCGTTCCAAAATTCAGGGTCTAAGCTTATTTGTTCTTTTTCTTCTATTTGCAGTTTTCGATTCTTGACGTCAAAGATACCTCCCCAAAAGTCCCAATCGTTCCTGCAAATCTTTTAGTTGATCTGCGGTCATGATATATCGGTTTAAAAGGTGAATTTAAATTTAGTGGTAAGTAATGGGGTTTTGTAAAAAGCTTCAATTTTGAAAAAATCATCTATGTAATATAAAAAATGATGGTTAAGTAACGGCAAAACAATAACTTGAACATCTAGGACGGCTTCTTTTGCTCCTA
>CAYMSC010000709.1:0-2538 GCA_964392805.1 uncultured Saprospiraceae bacterium | reverse complement strand
AACCAAAATAAGCTCGTCCAGATGACCAACTTATTATTTCGTCGTTACTAAATATCAAATAATTATAAACAAATTAACACAGTTCTTCTTCCATATTTTTAGAACTGCTAAACCTTAAAATCATGGCAATTAATTTAAAAAAAGGTCAACGAATTGACCTAACAAAAAAATCTGATAAAGCTGGAAGCGCTGGTAGTGGAGGCGGAGGTGCAACGCTTACCAAATTTTGCGTAGGGGTAAACTGGGGAGCTATTGAAAAAACAGTAACTAGACAAGTAAAAAAAGGTGGTTTCTTAGGTTTTGGTGGAACGACTGAGTCTGTCCAGAAAAATATCAAAAAAGCGGTTGACTTAGATTTAAGTTGTATAATGCTTTATTCTGATGGCGAAAGATGGGATCATCTATATTCCCCAGAATACAACCCTAAAAAATTAGCAAAAATAGGCTTTCCTCCAGGTAAATTATTGTCTAGAGATGGTGCATTAAGACATAGTGGTGATGACCGAACAGGAGATTTAGATGGAGATGATGGATTGGATAATGAAATTATTAGCGTTGACTTGGATAAAGTTCATCCAGATATTGACAGAATATATTTCTTTGTTAATAATGCGACTAACGAAGATTTTTACCAAATACCATTTGCAAAAATTAGAATGTACGAAGGAACACCTACGCGTGTAGATAATGTATATGCAAATTTTGATGTGGTTTCAGATGCTGCTTACAAAGGTCGTAGAGCAATGATTATGGGCAAGTTGTATAAGAAAAATAATGTTTGGAAATTTAATGCTATCGGGGATGCTACCAATGATAGACTCTTTGCAGAAACAATTGTTAATATTATTAAGAACTATCAATAGACTTGAAATATAAACCCAATTAATATTCTTTTAAAACTAAAAGTAGCTAAATGAGACGTTTACCAGTTTATCTTTTGTTAGATACGTCAGGGTCTATGACAGGAGAACCTATCGAATCTGTTAAAAACGGAGTCCAAATGTTGTTATCAGCTTTGAGACAAGACCCGTATGCATTAGAAACTGCATATTTGAGTATCATTACTTTTAGTTCGACGGCAAAACAATTAATGCCATTAACAGAATTGTCCCTTTTTCAACCACCTGATTTAGTTGCATCAGGGACTACTGCTCTTGGTGATGCGCTTGAACTTTTAAGTAATAAAATAGATACCGAAGTCAATAAAACGACAATGGAAACCAAAGGAGATTGGAAGCCAATGGTTTTTATTATGACAGATGGTGTCCCTACGGATGATTGGGAAAAGAAGCTTTCGCTTTTTAAATCCCAAAAAGTAGGTATTACTGTAGCTTGTGCTGCTGGTCCTGCTGCGGATACCACTGCCTTAAAGAGAATTACTGAAATTGTAGTTCAATTGGATTCAGCAGATGCGGCTAGTATTTCCGCATTTTTCAAATGGGTATCAGCAAGTATCAGTACAGGTAGCCAAAAAGTAGAATCTGGTTCAGGCATAGATTTGACTAAAGCTAGTGAATTACCGCCACCGCCACCAGAGATAAATTTAGTTGTATAACTAAAACGAAAAGCGATTGATTTTTGATTAATTCTTCACCCACATGGTGTAGGTCGTGTAGGCTAATTAACTCAATCAAACATTAAGGACTTAGAAATTGACGAAAAGATAGATTAGTCTATATAATCAATCAACTTTTATTTTCATAAATTTTTTGTAAATACATTTTTCTAAATATTAAAATAAATTATGTCAAAGTTAACTGATTTAAAAGCATCCATATTAGAAGATGGCGTTATTGATGCAGATGAAGTAAAAGAAATATCTGCGCTTATTTATGAAGATGGCAGTATTGATCAAGAAGAAGCGGATTTCCTTTTTGAATTAAACGATGCAGTTTCAGGAAAAGCAAATGATGCTTCTTGGAATGCCTTATTTATTCAAGGAATTAGTGATTATCTATTAAAAGATGAGGAGTCTCCGGGCGAAATAGATGCAGATGAAGCAAAATGGTTAATTGAAAAAATCGGTGCTGATGGTAATGTTGATGGTGTTGAGAAAGACCTGTTAGCCAAATTGAAAAAAGAGGCAACTAGTTTTCCAGATAGTTTAAAAGTATTATTATAAAATAATATGTTCGCCAATTTTGAAATCGAAGATTCATTAGCGCAGCGTACTAATGATGAATTTTGAATGAAGAATATCTTTAAGTAATGACAAAAAAATAACTTCCGCAGAATTTATTTTTTCGTCGGCTCTAAAAATTAAATGTGTAATTATTTAAATTTAAAATATTTATAGCCATTATTTTTTGCACCTTACCCTAGTGGTTCAAATCATAAATCCTTGACAAGTTTAATCGGCATATTTTTCCGCTATACTGCGTTATTTTTTTATCAAAGAGCGATGGCTATTCTCAAAAGCATCCCATCCGTTTCACGGTTCACAAACGATGTTTGCTCATCTTGTCTAGCGAAAAAATATACTCGATTAAACTATCAATTACTTATGACTTGAACCACTAGATTCATAATTTATTCATT
>CAYMSC010000708.1:1283-2539 GCA_964392805.1 uncultured Saprospiraceae bacterium | reverse complement strand
AAAGGTATAAAGGTACCTAAAAAGAGCGCCCAAATGTTTAACAAGATAACAGATTTGTCCTTTGCACCTTTACACCCCTATACCTTTACACCTCATAAAATATTGAAATAATATGTCCATTCCAGCTAAATATAAAATAACCTCGGTTAAGACTTATAGTGAAAATTTAGCCTTAACTCGACCCTATAGCATTGCTTATGAAACTTTTGACTCCGTAGAGAATATTTTCTTAGAAATTGAAACTCAAGGCGGGATTACTGGTATTGGTGCTGGTTCTCCAGCTGCCTTCGTAACAGGTGAGACAATGGAATCGGCTAAAGAAAAGTTGATAATATTGGCGAATTTATTGCAAGGAGCAGATTTGCGAAGAATGACTGCTATTATTAGTCGAATTTATCAATTATTTCCCAATAATCCATCCGTAAAAGCTGCAGCCGATATTGCCTTACATGATGCTTACGCAAAGGTGTTAGCTATTCCGTTGGTCGATATGTGGGGGAGGGTGCATTTAAAATTACCGACTTCCATAACCATTGGTATAAAATCTATTGCTGAAAGTATGGAAGAGGCGAAAGAATACATAGGCAAGGGCTTTAAGGTGATAAAACTGAAAACTGGAAAATCTTTAGAAGAAGATGTCACTATTTTCTCAAAAATCAGAGAAACCGTCGGGAAATCAGTAAAGATAAGAGTAGATGCCAATCAAGGTTATTCGATAGACGAAACCAAAGCATTCTATCAACAGACTAAAAAACTAGGTTTGGAATTGATGGAACAACCTATGCACTATAATCAGGTAAAATTGATGAAAAAATTACCGCCAAGCATCCGAAAAATTTGCATGGCAGACGAGAGTTTGAAAACGACCGAACACGCTTTACATTTAGCGCAAAAACCACTTCATTTTGGCTTGTATAATATTAAATTGATGAAATGTGGAGGCATTGCAGCAGGTCGAGAAATTGCCGCTATTGCTAATTTAGGTGGTATTGGTTTAATGTGGGGTTGTATGGATGAAAGTATCATTAGCATTACCGCCGCATTGCATGCAGCAATGGCAAGCCCTGCGACTCGTTACCTTGATTTAGACGGCAGTTTGGATTTAGCGAAAGATGTGGTAAAAGGCGGATTTATTTTGGAAGATGGTTATATGCGGATTGGGGAGGGTATTGGATTAGGGCTTACTAGGATATGAATAATAAAGTATAACTTAATAATGGGTTAAAAATCATAAATCAAATAAATCAAATAAATCA
>CAYMSC010000708.1:0-1183 GCA_964392805.1 uncultured Saprospiraceae bacterium | reverse complement strand
ATAAATCAAATAAATCAAATAAATCATAAATCCACTGGTAAAAAAATAGTTAGCAGCGAATTTCATACAAGTTATTGAATAATATTTATTTTTAATCAAATGGTCTATTAGTTAGATTTATGATTTAAGATGTATGAATTATGATTTTCTACTATTAAAAAAACAGCAGGCAGTAATTTTAAAACCACTGCCTACTGCTCCCTGTTAAGCTGTCTACTGAATTATTCCGGTACCTTATTCGGGTCTAATAAATCATAAAACTGGTCTAACTTCGGAAGAATAATAATTCTAGTTCTTCTATTCGTAGAACGACCTTCAAAAGTATCGTTGCTCGCAAGTGTATTATATTGTCCTCTACCTGCTGCAATTAATCTATTAGGGTCAATTTGATGTTGTGTTTGAAGCGCACGAACTACTGAAGTGGCTCTTTTTACACTCAAATCCCAGTTATCTGTGATACAGCTATTGCTAATCGGCACATTATCCGTGTAGCCTTCTACCATTACTTCTACTTCTGGGCGAGCTTGAACAATAGCGGCAATTTTTCCTAGAACTTCATCTGCACGATTAGTAATCGTTGCACTTCCACTCGTATAAAGCATTTTATCAGATAAGTTGATATAGACTACGGTCTTGTCCACTTTGATTTCTACATCTTCATCTGCAATTCCATCTTTTAGCATAGTTGTTAAATTCACGGCTAAGGCTAAATTTACAGAATCTGCTTTCGTTTTAGCAGCTTGAATAGCACTAATATATTTGTCCTTATTTTCAAGTTGAGAAAGGGTCTCTGCTATATTTTCATTAGCTGATTGAGATAAAACAGTTAAGTCCCCAACTTGCTCTACTTGCTTGTCTCTTTGACCTCTGATGTCTTGGATTTGCTCTTTTAAATCTGCAATTTGTACATCCTTATTGGTTGAATTAGCTTGAGCTGTTCTTAAATCACCTTTAAGGGCTTCTTTTTCTCGCTCACAGGCACTAATTTGTGATAAATAACTATCGATTTTTGCACCACAGTCCCCTGCTTGCGCATTAGCAGCTTTTAGTTCTGTTTGTAATAATTCATATTGAGACTTTGGAATACAAGAAGTCACCAATAGGCAGACACTTAAAAAAGTTAGTAATTTAGCGGTCAATTTCATAATAGTTATGATTTTTTTTTTCGTTTAAAAATAAGTAA
>CAYMSC010000707.1:0-2543 GCA_964392805.1 uncultured Saprospiraceae bacterium | reverse complement strand
AGAACCAAAATAATCTCGTCCAGATGACCAACTTATTATTTCGTCGTTACTTACAAATATTTTTTATTAACATAAAAAGTACCAAAAGGAAGCAGGGAAGCAATTAATACGATAAATGTTGTCTTAGTGTCCCATTTCATCCGTGACCGAATAAACAAGGCTAGTACAATATAAGCAAGGAATAATAAGCCATGAGGCATGCCTAAAGCTTTTACTAAAAAACTGTTTCCCGCCAGATACTTAAGCGGTACTCCAACAAATAATAAAAGGATATAAGAAAGACCTTCTAAAAAACTGGTGATTTTAAAAAAATTTATCATGCTTCTTTGTTAGTAGTTTTTTTATCAAAAATTGTAAAAGAGTTTTGTCTGGGTAAGTAAAATTCACCTACCCCTCCACATCAAACAACTCCTCCCAAACATGCTTATCCAAAATCTGTCCATTCTGCAAATCAATACTACTCCAATTTTTATGGAATTCCGCATAACTCTGGAATATCTTATTGCTGCTATATTTTTCCATTAACACCTGTTTAGTTTTTTGTAGAAAATGATTGCCTAAAGTCCGATTAAATTTCTTGATTTGAAAAGGCAAGGTAACTTGTTGTAATTTCAAATTTCGGAGGGCTTCTCGACCCGATTGTTCAAAAGCTTGAGTGAGTTGATGATTGATTTGCAGGGTCGTATATTCAAAAATATTGAGCAGTTCTTTATCGGCTTTTAGTAACTCATAAATTTTTCGATTCATTTTAATCGTCCAAATCGAACCTCTTTCATGCCAACCTTTTTCATATAAATATAGATGCTCATGAGGTAAGCCTGCCGCTCCTAATTTTTCTAATAGTTGAGGATAACCCAATAATTGGTCGGTGTGGGCATTCATGTATTCAATGGCATATTGAGATGGATTTCCTTGCTCTCGCTTAATTTTTTGCACAAAACCATCTGCATCGTGAAAGGTCCGAAAAACCATTAAATTATTGGCGGACCTTTGCAATACATTCGCCCCCAATCCATGCATTCGAATGGTCATATTTTCTAAATCAGCCACCTTATTGACTGATTTTAAAAACCAACCGCCCATTTGTTGCCCAGAATTCCCGAACAAATAGATTTTGTAGGCCCCTTTGTATTCATTTAATAACTGTTCTCCTTCGTATAAATACCAAGCATTAAACTCTTGACTAGTCATGCCAAAGGGAATAGAGCCATAAAAATTTAGGCTACTATTATCAGATTCATCGTGGTAATTGACGGAGCAGTACAAATCAAAAGACCGTTGGCTAAAGTCTTCACCAAGAATTAAGCGTTGTAATAAACTCTCCTTTCGTTCTTTTTCCTCCTCCTCTAAATTTCTTGGTATGACATTGATTCGACCGCCACTATTTTCTTTTAATAAAGCTGCCCATTTTTTAATATAACCTCGAAAAAGTTCATTACCTGGATGGGTATTAATGAGCATATTAAGCGGAGGCAAAGCCGCCTTTTTAGTCATGAATTGATACCCAGAAAATAGCGAAATTCCTAAAACAGTTCCGACGCCAGTGTATAATCCATTTTTTAAAAGACTCCTTCTAGAGGAAGTATTAGTGGATTCTACCTCTTGTGAGGAAAGGGATAGTTCGGGTATCTGTACTTCTTTTGCTAAACCTGTTTTATATTCTTCTAGGAAAGTTCTTAATAAAAAATTACGCCCTGATTTATCGGTTGGTTTAAGTTGTTGAAAATCTGCTCCTTTATCTAGCACGTAGGCTGCCAAATAGCCCCAAGTATCTGTCCATTTTTCCTTATCTTCAAAGCAACGTACTAAGGTTCTATCACTCACCCTTCCTGCTTCTCCTAACTCGTCTGCCATTCTATTCGCCAAAAACTTAGCATCTGCATAAGGAGCAGAGATATCCTTTAGCCCTGCTTTTTTCAAAGCAGCATTTAATAAGTATTCTTTAATAAAATGGATTTTCATCGTCTCTTTTTGGAAATCTTTCGAATTCTGACCTAAAATGCTGATTTTCTATGAGTTGGCGACTAGATGTCGATGCGTGTCTGTGACTTGTCGATGCTTTTGTCACTAATTTGGCAGTAATAAGCAACATCGAAAACAATATAAAATTCAATAAAACAAGAAATGCTCAATATAGCCAAAATAATTATTTTTAATACTAAACCTCAAAAAACATTTTTTAATCAAAACTCATGAATTAGCGAATTACTAAACAGATAAAACAAAAAACCATATGAATTTGATTCGACCAGTTACAATACTGTTTGGCACGCTAATCAAAACGAGACGCCCGATAGAAGTTCCCGACTGTTTTTATTAGAGTAGAAAAAAGAGCGCAGAAAATGGAGACTATATGCGCTCCACATAATAGCCTACCCCGATTCTTTGGGGGAGGCGCTACTCCCAATTATCGTCGTGGATTATTCTGAATATACTTTACCTTTTACTCATCGTAGATTTGTCGCCCCAATGTAAACAAATCTATTTAAGTAACGGCAAAAGAATAACTTGAACATCTAGGACGGTTTCTTTTGATCCTATTT
>CAYMSC010000706.1:0-2556 GCA_964392805.1 uncultured Saprospiraceae bacterium | reverse complement strand
TAGTTAAATACTATACTCTTGTATTAGAAATAGACAACGATACAGAATCCGAAGAAATAAGTGAGACAGAAGATTTTTTTGGAAGATTCGAAAATGAAGACAAGTTTTCCGATGATATTGAGAATTTAGCTTATTGGTTAGAAGAAATAGGTGAAAAAAGAAGTGCTAAAGAACATTTTTTTAGATTTGAAGATAGCGCAAACGCTCTTCCCCCGCCAAAACGTGTTACACGCCAAGATTCTGGCAAATTAAGGCTCTATTGCATAAGATTAAGTGATAATATAGTAATCCTTTGCAATGGTGACGAAAAGACTGCAAATGAAGCCCAGAAATGCCCTAATGTTTTTCCGAAATTCCGATTAGCGAGAAGTATAGCAATACAAATAGATAAGCATTTTAGCGATAAATCCCTTAGAATAGAAGGGAAAGAGCTAATAGGTTATGAAGATTTGATCCTTTATTATTAATATATCAATAGAAAACCCAATAATGAAAAGTAAGAAAGGAGCATTCAATCGGATAGCTAAAAGAGTATCCCAAGAAAAAAAAGATTTCATATCTAATTCTTTAGATATATCTGAAAGAATTAATGAAATTTTAGAAAGTCAAGGCAAAACCCCTTCTGATCTTGCTAGACTAATGGGGAAGTCGCCATCTGAAATAAGTAAATGGCTTTCAGGAATGCACAATTTAACTATTAAAACAATTTCTAAAATTCAAACAGTATTGGGAGAAGTTATTATTGAAATTCCTAAAGATAAAAGTTCTCCTATTAATGTAGAAGTAGTTCTTGTTCAAGAACAAATTTTTGTTACTGAAACAATTTATAGAAAAATGAAAGCTAACCCAGAAGAAAATATAAAGCCTAGTTCTTCTAGACGGATTGAAACTAATAGGTTTAAAATTGCGATCTGATAAAACTAAGTTAAATAAAATGGATTTCAATAGAGAAGATTTACGATTAACATTCATCCGAACGCTATCATTTTTAATTGAAAATATTAATGAATTAGAATTTGTTGATGATAACATTAATCGTAAAATTCAAGCTAGTTATAAGTATAGTATTAATCTTGAAAATAATGAATGCATACTTACCATGAGTGTTGTTATTGAATATGCTGATGGAGACGGAGAAGAAGAACCTATTGATGTAAATGCAAAATTAAAAACAGCATTTTCATTTTTTGTAAATAATTTAGATAAACATCTAATTGAAAAAGAAGAAGGAAATGTGATAATTGAAGAAAATTTACATAATGTACTTTTAAGACTCTCCTATTCTACTTTCAGAGGAATATTTTTGGAAAAATTTAGCGACACTATATTTGATGGAGTCATTTTACCTATGTCAGAGTATGAACGTAAAGTATAGTTTTCAGTAAAAAAATAATAATTCGACTCCTAGTAGGTCAACAAAAAAGCCCATTTGTAATTGCAAATGGGCTTTTGTACGAGTTAAATATTTTATAACCATCTTTGAATTATGTTTTTTCCATAGATACATTCGTACCTAACAGCATCAGACGAGCGTTTTATATTTTAATTAGCATTCATTTCATTTTCCAATTAAATTATCCAATTATTATTCCATTCATCGCTTGTCATCCTTGTCTAAATTCTTCAATAAATGCTATGAGTTTATAAACTCATAGAAACCATAAATAGTAGATTTACCATCATCATATAGCATTTCGTTTCCATTTTTAGAACCTAACTGATATGGAATAAACCTATTTCCACAAAAAAAAGAGGTAGTGTACTTGACACTACCTCAGCCCTAACCAAATAAAACCAAATTAATTTTTTATATCTTGACAGCGAAAATGCTGTAATTATCAATTAATTGATACTACAAAATTAATTCAAAAAGGCTTAAAATTCTAATTTGTAGGGCATCCGTTTTAGTGTATTTTATACACTAAGGATAGTCACCTTTTCAATTCGATATATTATATAATAAATTTGATGATTCTCATTATATAATAAGGCAAAGTAGATAAATACAACTTTTTTGATTGAATTTAAAAAAGTCTTTTTTTTGTCATTTTTCATTAAAAAATGCTCATTTTTAACAAATCTTTTATTTTTTGTTGATTTTACTAAAATATTTATAATGAAACGACCATTTTATTTAATAATTTGCTTTTTATTCGCTATTTCTTTGAATAGTTTTTCACAGACTGAAAATCAAGATGCGCTATTCATTCGTCAGATTTACGATAAAGCGCTTACAAACGGTCAATGTTATGATTGGTTAACCCATATGACCACTAAAATTGGAGGGCGACTGGCAGGGTCTCCTCAATCATTAGCAGCTATTGAATATACCAAACAAGTGTTAGATACTTTAGGAATGGATTCCGTTTGGTTGCAACCTTGTATCGTACCTCATTGGAATAGAGGAGACAAGGAAGAAGTACGAATAACCAATTCCGCCTTGGGGTCTATGAATTTAAATGTCTTAGCATTGGGAAATTCAATCGGCACTTCATCAGAAGGCATTGTTGCAGAAGTCATAGAAGTACAAAGTTTAGAGGAAGTAGAAAAATTAGG
>CAYMSC010000705.1:0-2564 GCA_964392805.1 uncultured Saprospiraceae bacterium | reverse complement strand
TTGCTGATAATCGCCTGCTTTTTGAAGTTGATTTTGGAGGTAGGTTTTTAGGATTCGACCGTTTAAATCTGTGAGTTGGATAGTTAGGGTTTCTGGATTTTCTAGGGTGTATTCGAGAATAGTTTCTTCTTGAAGTGGATTGGGGTAGACTAGTGCATTATTAAGTTTTGTAGCAAAATCAATTGTTCCTACATTGAGGTCAGATACGTAGCGAGCAAGATAGTAAAATTCTTCATTTTCTATTGATTCATTTTCTGTTATAATTAGCTTTTCATTTGACTGATAAGCTAATCCTTGAATAGAAATATTTGAAGGATAATCCAACCTAAAAATACCACCAGTACCAAAATCTTCATCCAAAAGCCCATTCTCATTATATTGAACAAGAAAACTTTCTGTATCATTGAAATTAGAAACGTAAGAATTAATACTAACTAACAGTTTCCCATTAGCGTTCCTTAAAAAAGCAGTTGGAAAATCATGAGATTGAAAAACAACATTATCACTACCTGATAAATCTGTTAAAACTATGCCATTATTTCCAAAAGTAGAATCTATTATGCCATTGCTATGACATCGCATTAATGCAGCATCTGCTTTTAAGCGGTTTTCTGCCCATCCACCTATCAATATTTTTCCATTTTCTAATAGCTCGATATATTGTACTTCGTCATTTCCTCCGCTAATATCTATCATGGTTTGCCCTTTTGTACCAAACGTAGTATCTAAAGAACCATCAATGTTAAATTGATTGATAATAAAATCATGGTTTCTTCTTTCGTTTTCTACAAAACCTGCTGCGATTATTTTTCCGTTCGCTCTTAATTCCAAATCTCGATAAAATTCTCCGCGACTCTCAGAATCTATTAAGACTATTCCTCCATTACCAAATTCTCTATCCAAATCACCACTTTCATTTAATCTGGCTAACATAAAATCTCTATCAGCTAAAATATTATTATCCTTGCTAAGACTATGACCTGCTAAGACTATTTTTCGATTGTCTTGGAAAACAATGCTATTTAGTGTTGTATTAAATGTCTCTAATTCAATTATAACCATACCATTATCCCCAAATTTTTTATCTATTGTTCCATCCTCACAAAGTCTAATAACTAAAGTAAATCCTTCTGGATTATCATCTACTGTTCCGAGCAGTATAATTTTCCCATCTGATTGAATGGCTATTTTATTAGGAAATATATTGTCATATTGCCCATCTATTAGTGCAATCGGAGATATACCGTTTTCACCAAAACTAGTATCTATTTTTCCTTCTTTATCATATCTTATAGCTTGAAAAGTATCATCTAAAAGTACCAACATTTTATCATCTTTCTGTATGGCTAGTTTATTTTGTTCATAAATAGTCCATTTAAAAGAAGGGATATTTATCTTGCCATTTTCTCCAAAACTAATATCTAATTCAAAAGGTTGTGAGAATAATAAATTAGAGTTTAAAAAACAAAGGAGAAAAGTAGTAAGAAAAAAAGTATTTTGCATTTTAATGGTATTTTAGGTTATAAAAATCAGGAAAAATAAAGGAGGGATATTAAAAAATAAGAATTATGGTTGGTATGTATTTAACAATTCTACAGTAATCATGCCAGTTTAAATTATGAAATCTATCTAATAGAGAATATTCATAACTTTGATAACAGATGGGCTATTAGTCAAAATAAGCTACAAGAAGTAAAAATTTGAACAAAAAAATAAACCATATTAGTGTATTTTGTCAGGACCATACCCTAAGAAATTGATTTACTGTTCTATTAAGACTCAATAGTCAAATTAAATCGGAATTTCAGTATATAAATTGTCCCTAACTTCCTCATCCCAAAATCTATTTGAAGTTAAAAGAGTCTTCAGTATAAAAAAACTGAAGACTCTTTTTAATTTTTAAATTATATCAAACTCCTTAATTAACCTAATAAAATATATAAGGGATACCATTTGATTGCGGTAAAACTCCACTTTTAACATATCCTCCAGCGCCCGGAACGTCCCAAGTAATTGTCCGTCCAGGAGCAGATGTAACAAGCCAAATATATCCACTACATGAGCAAGTTACTGTTTCTGGAACCCCAGCAAATGCTAGTACATTTTTACCATTAACACTTACACCATGCCAAAAATGTCCACTGGTATTTGTTATTGTGGCTTCACACATCATCCTTGATTGAGCAGCTTCATTTGCTTGTTGCAATTCTTCCGGCACCTCTTTTTGAACAATTTCACCATCAGGACCTTCAAAAGTAACAAAAGCTCTTTCATGTTTAGATTGATTTAATTCTTCAATAGAAGAAGAATCCTCACAAGAAGTAAGTACTAGCAACATTCCCAAGGAAAGTAGCAATGATAATTTTTCATAATTTTTGTTTTTAACAAGTAAGAAAATAGATTTTCACTCGCAACTTAAAACAACTAACTGCAATAAAATTTCAGTCAACAAAAATTATTCAAAATTAAGCGACAAACTAAAGTCATATTCATAACAATAGCTATTTCGTTCTCGGTCAAAATAGACAGGAGCTTCTAATTCCTTCATCAATTTGATGAGTTGA
>CAYMSC010000704.1:0-2580 GCA_964392805.1 uncultured Saprospiraceae bacterium | reverse complement strand
TCCAACCTAAATCCCAGTCAAAACAATCATCTCCACAAAAAGAAACAGCAGCGTTTTTAACGTTCACTGCTCCACCAAAAAATTCGATACCATCATCTTCGTTCGCGACTACTTCTATATATTCAATAATTGTTGCACTTCCAACAGCTCCCAATGTCAAGCCATTGATTTCATTTCCAGGAGATAATTCGGCACCGCCATGTCGGATAGATACATATCTTAAAACACCAGAATCATCTGCGTCATCATTTCCGCCAAATAAGGCTCTTGCTTCTCCATCAGGAATTCCTTCGACTCTTGTTTCAGGAGTAGCATTCGCCAATTGTCCATACCCCAAAATAATTAATCCGCCCCAGAAACCTCTATCCGTTGTGAATAAATCAAAATCATCGGAAGTATCATCAATCTCCGTTGTAAATATAATTGGTTGCTCTGCTGTTCCGATGGCGTTTATTTTTGCCCCTCTTGTAATAATTAATGCGGTTGCATTATCACTTGAACTTGGTGATTCTTTTCCTTTAATAATGGTGCCCGCTTCAATATTAAGTACACCCTCCGCTTCTAAAAAGACAAAACCATCTAATAAGTAGATGTTGTTATTTGTCCAATTATAGGTAGTATTACCTTGCAAGTCACTATCCTTAATAGTAATTACATTTTGGGCTTGTGCTTGAATGGTAACAACTAAACAAAGTAAGGAGAATAAAGTAATGATTTTTTTCATGATTGATTGTAGATAGATTATTTTTAATTTCTACTACAAATATATAGGCACTATATAAGCTAATATTTAAGGTAAGTTTAAACTTATGTAAAAGATGAACCGGCGAATGTTAAGTGTAGATTAAGAAAAATTATAGTTTTTTTAGGCGAAAAAAAAATAAACTAATTTGCTCATTCTTTATTTTAAATTTTCCATTTTTTATTTTAAAAAATAGCTGATTCACAAATTAAAATTTCTAAAAACCTATTTTATTTTTGGTCAAAAAGAATTTACGTTAAGTTAACGTAGGGATTGTGACCTTTTTTATTTGCCGCTTAATCCACTTATTTCGCATTTCCAAATAAGCTATTCCAGCATTTTAAAAGCCACTTTTTCAACTTTCCCCCCTGCTCGTTTTTAGCGCCGTCTTTTTTAGTATACGCTAACTTTGCCAATGCTTTTCGCTTTGGGTCTAAGTAACAACTGTTTTTGCTAGCAAAAGATTGATTGGTATAATTGATGGAATTTTTATGCATTATCTAAAATTGAGTGGGTTAGTAGATGTTGTGTTTGGGATATAGGGTTTTCTCTTAAAAAAATTCCCCTATTTTTTGAGCCGATGAATTAAGTCTCCAGACTTGATTCGACTATCTGGTCGTCTCCCGATGACCGTGAATATCGTTAAAACGGTCGTCAGGAGACGACCAGATACCCATTTCTAGGCTGTCTCATAAGTCAATTTTAGAAAAATGCCACCAATTAAAGTTCTGAATTTTGTTTTTGCACAGAACTTTTCCCCCTTTGGAGGGGGCTAGGGGAGGATTTCGATACTTTATTCGTTTTTCGTAATTCAGTTTTTACTTATGAGACAGCTACGAGACTTAAAATATCGGTCAAAGTATATTACTAAGACGAATCGACTCCTCAAAAACGTACATAAATCATATTAAACATAGGTTAACTTTCTATTAAGCCAAGTACAAATTGGAAAAGAAAATTATTGGTTCTATTTAAGGCTTGTACGAAGTTTTCTTTTTGACGCTGAAAACGCTGTTTGAAGTTATGATTAGTAACGACGAAATAATAAGTCCGTCAAATTGGGGGAAGCTATTTTGTTCTCAGTTTTTCTTTAAAAGAAGGAGTATTGTTGATACTATGACTGATTTTAAAGGAAAAATGAGGATGAACAAATATTGTTTGTGAACCGCTTGCGGACGGGATGCAGAGACCGCCCAAATGGCGGAGTTATTGTTTTGTCGTTACTTAATTGACTTGTCCGTATGGATGTTTTCTTACGAAAAATTATGTTTGCATTATGTTTTAATCAAAAAACATCAAGAAAACATAAAAAAGTCATAATAGTCAGCGTTTTCAGCGTCAAAAAAAGCATTTTAAGACTTCGTACAAGCCTTGTTCTATTTCTAAAAATTATACGAAAGATTCTCCATTACAAAATAGAGCATGAATACCCTTTTGGTAAGCAATCCACGGGTAATAAACGAATTAAAAAAATATGTATAATTTTAAAAAATTAACGGCTAAAAATTGGCATTCTACCAACCTATCCGATATTTTTGTGTTAACTTAATATTAATTCAAGATTTATTAATTGTTAACAATTCTATTACTCCATACAAAATGAGCAATTTATCTAAGGATTCCCCTAATTTGAGCGCTCGGTTGATACAATCCCCTAAACTTTCTAAAAAAGAGAAACCTTTAGTTACCCCAATGGAGAAAAAAATCAAAGTCTTAGTTATTGGAGAAGTTGGACATTATAGTCTTTTTGCAGAGGGTTACTTACGATTTTATTCTGCCCAAAAATTAAAGATTAAAACAACTGCTTTTGATAAATTAGCTATTAGTAAAAAAGTCGC
>CAYMSC010000703.1:0-2613 GCA_964392805.1 uncultured Saprospiraceae bacterium | reverse complement strand
TAATTTTTCAATTTGTTTAAAATCCGTAGCTAACTTAATCTGTAGCTAATTATCTTTTTAGTACAGTTTACTCCGATTCAATCGGAGGATTAAGCTAACTACGGATTTTATTACTTTTTTATCTGACGCACTGTAGTCAAATTAAATTAGTTGTTCTCACAATTTAGAAAAATAATCTAGGTCTTTTTCCTTTTTCCGAAAAATTTCGTTTTATTACAAAAAAATATTATCAAAATTCAAAAATATGAAACGAAGAACCTTCCTTCAAGCATTATCTGCCACTACCGCAGCTTCAGCAGGGGCACTATCTACGACCAATGCCAGTCCTGCCATTCTTCCAAGTCGAAAATTTTCTCCCAATGACACGATTAGAATAGGCGCAATTGGAATGGGAATTATTGGTTTTATTAATATGAAGGAAATGACCAAAGTGCCAGGTATTGAATTTGCCACCGCAGCAGATTGCTATGATGGGCGATTGACTCGAACAAAAGAAGTTTTTGGGAATCATATTTCGACCACAAGAGACTATCGAGAAATTTTAAATCGCTCAGATATTGATGCGGTGATTATCAATACGCCTGACCATTGGCATGCCCAAATGGCGATTGATGCAATGAAAGCAGGGAAGCATGTACATGTGGAAAAACCGATGGTGCAACGAGTAGAAGATGGGCTTCGAGTATTGAAAACCCAACAAGAAACAGGAAAGGTCCTGCAAGTAGGTAGCAAACAATTCAGAGACCCCAGTTTGCAAAAAGCAAAAGAATGGATAAAAGCTGGTGCTATTGGTCAACTGACCATTGTAGAGTCTCAAATTAGTCGAAATAATGGCAATGGTGCTTGGCAATACAGTTTGCCAACCGATGCATCTCCGCAAACGATTGATTGGGATATGTTCCTCGGCAATGCGCCTAAAATTGCCTTTGATGCAGACCGATTTTTCCGTTGGCGGAAATATTGGGATTATGGCACAGGCGTATCTGGGGATATGTTCGTGCATAGAATGACAGGCTTACATTATATTTTAGATTCACTCGGGCCGACTCAAGTCATGGCAAGTGGCGGCGTTCGATATTGGAATGATGGCAGAGAAGCGCCCGATGTCCTTAATGGCCTTTTGGAATATCCAGAAACGGCGAATCACGATGCTTTCACCCTTATATTGAAAGCTAATTTTGCAGATGGTAGTGGTGGTGGATACACCTATCGTTTTGTGGGCAGCGAAGGAGTGATTGAAGTTACTTGGGGAAAAGCTACCTTAAAAAGGTCAAAAAGATGGACACCAAGTACCAAAGATTTGGTCGAAGGTTATAATTCGGTTCGTACTTTCTCTCAAGCACAACAAGCAGCCTTTACCACAGAGCATGAAAAATATCAAAAGTCGATGACTGCTGCGGACCTATCTAGTTTTGGAAAATCCGAAGAATATAAAGCTCCTGATGCTAATAATCGAGTCGCTCATTATACGCATTTTGCGGATGTCATCAGAAATGGAGGGACTATTTACGAAGATGCAGCTTACGGTTTTAGAGCCTGTGCCCCCACTTTATTAGCCAACGAGAGCAGTCGAACTGGACAAGCTTTTCGTTGGGACCCAATTAATATGAAAGTTTTGTAAACTAGCGAAGGGCAGAAGGTGAGGGACGTAGGGTGTAAAAACATACTGTCTTTCGCGCGCTGCCCCTTGCCCTAAGCTATTATTATGTCTAATTTAAAACGTCGAGATTTCATCAAAAGCACCGCTATAACGGCGGCAGGATTAAGTTTAGCAACCCAAGGAAAAGCGAATGCTATCCAAACAACAGCGCCACTTTTTAAAATTTCTTTAGCAGAATGGTCGATTCATCGGTCCTTATTCAGTGGTGCGATGAAGCATTTGGATTTTCCCATCCTTGCCCGTCAAAATAAAATTGATGCGGTTGAATACGTCAATCAATTTTTTAAAGACAAAGCGCAGGACAAAGCTTTTCTGCGCGAGATGAAAGATAGAGCAGATTCCGAAGGGGTTCGGTCTTTATTGATTATGTGTGATGGAGAAGGTGCCTTGGGACATCCCGATAAAAAAGAGCGCATGCAAACGGTGGATAACCATAAAAAATGGGTGGAAGCAGCTAAATATTTGGGCTGTCATTCGATTCGGGTAAATGGATTTAGTGATGGTAGTTGGGGAAGCCCGCCTGATGATTTTGAGGAATCTAAAAAACAAGTGGCTGATGGCTTGCAGCAGCTTTGCCAATTTGCGGACCAATATGATATGAATGTCTTGATTGAAAATCATGGGGGCAATTCTAGTAATGCCCAATGGTTGGTTGGCGTTATGAAACTGGCAAATCATAAACGAGCAGGTACTTTGCCTGATTTTGGTAATTTCCGTATTTATAAAGATAAAACAACTGGAAAATCTACTTCTTATGATGCTTATAAAGGGGTCGCTGAATTATTGCCTTTAGCAAAAGGAGTAAGTGTTAAACCGATTGCTTGGGATGACCAAGGGAATGATTCGCCTTTGGATTATGACCGTATGTTGAGTATTGTTTTGGATTCGGGTTTTAGGGGATATTGTGGGATTGAACATGGGGAGAAAGGGCGAGAATGGGAAGCGATTGGGGA
>CAYMSC010000702.1:0-2616 GCA_964392805.1 uncultured Saprospiraceae bacterium | reverse complement strand
ACAAACTATAAAAACAAAAATTCATAATTATCAATTTGAAATAAATACTATTTTTTCTGTTTGGTAAAGGAGAATCTAAATTCTCCGTCTTTTGAGACAGGCACATAGTTAATAAACCTAGAACAACAGCAGCGGCATGAAAAAAGAAGAAAAACAAGAAGGCAATCAGCAGCAAATCAAATTATATGTAGACCGAAATCAATCTCCTATTCGGATTGATAAATTTGTCATGGACCATTTAGAAAAAGTATCTCGGTCAAGAATACAAAATGCGATAAAAGAAGGCTTATTATTAGTGAATGCTAAAGAGATAAAGGCTAATTATAAGGTCCGACCGCTAGATGTTATTACGGTGTTTTTGAGAAAACCTGATGGTTTTGCAGAAAGATACACGCCTGAGGATATTCCATTAGATATTCGGCATGAAGATGATGATTTATTGGTCATTCATAAACCACCAGGGATGGTGGTGCATCCTGGAATTGGTAATTACTCTGGCACCTTAGTCAATGCTTTATTGCATTATATTAAAAAAGGCTTGCCCTTAAAAGACGAAGAATTTACAGATAGACCAGGGATTGTCCATAGAATTGATAAAGACACTTCTGGTTTGATGGTAGTAGCTAAGACCCCCGAAGCGATGACCAACTTAGGCAAACAATTTTTTGACCACACTGTGCAAAGAGAATATGTCGCCCTAGTATGGGGAGATGTAGAAGAGGACAAAGGAACGATTGATGAATTTATTGGCCGACATGAAAAACATAGAATCCAATACACGGTTTATCCAGAAAGAGACCAAGGCAAACGTGCCATTACGCATTATGAAGTCATTGAACGAATGTACTATGTGACCCTCATAAAATGTCGATTGGAAACAGGCAGAACTCACCAAATTAGAGTCCATTTAAAATATTTGGGGCATCCGTTATTTAGTGATGCACGATATGGAGGAGATAGAATATTAAAAGGGACGGTTTATAATAAGTACAAGCAATTTGTCGATAATGCCTTTAAATTATTACCAAGGCAGGCATTACATGCTCGATTAATAGGTTTTAAGCATCCAACAACGGGAGAAGAAATATTATTAGAATCAGAATTGCCAGAAGATTTTCAAGCTTGTTTGGACAAGTGGCGAGGGTATATTAATAATCGGCGGAAGTTGAAGTGATTGAGGTACTAGAATAAAATCTATTATTCAGAATTTTAGTTTTCAAAGTAAAATGCATAGTTGTCCCTTTTCCAAGAATTGATTCGACCCAAATATTTCCATTATAATTAGTTACAATCTTTTTAGCAATAGCTAAACCCATTCCCCTGCTAAAGCTAATGTTACTAACGTAAATTTTGAAGATTTTTTCGAAGTCCTTTTGTGGTATGCCTACCCCATTATCCATCACGCTGAATTGAATTTTGTCTTCAACTTCCTTTGCTAGAATTTCTATTTGGAGATTAGCAACAGATTGGTTATGTGTTAAGGCATTTTGAATAATACTTTGAAAAAGCCGTTTTATCTCCTTTCGTTTTCCAAAAATAATGGGAAGCGATTCAAATTTAATGGATACTTTTTCTTGGTTAATGATAGCACTTTCTTCTGTTAAAATTTCCTTGATAATTTCCTCAACGGGTAATTTCTCAGATTTTACAGCTTCGTAAGCTGAAAAATAATCCACCAATCCATGCAAAATAGTGCTTAAAGAATTGGCTGATTTATGTAAGTAATCTATACTGGTATTACCTACCTCATCTAGTTTATCGGTGTAATCCTTTTTAAGAAGGTTCGAATAAACTTGAATATTATTGAGCGGTGTTTGAAAGTTGTGTGAACTTAAATAGGCAAATTGTTGAATATCGGCTACCTTTTCTTGTAATACTCTATTTAGTTGTTCTATCTCTTCATTTTTCATTTCCAAATCATTAATCAAAGTTTGTTTTCGTTTATCCTCTTTGATAAGTTCAGTTTCTAATTTATCAATATGGATACTGAAGAAAAAGAAATAGACCATGTGTACAAGAAAGATAGTTAGAAAAGGCATGAAAGCCAGTTGGGCTTTGCCAAACAAATAGGCTAAAACCACTGTAGAAATGATAAAGATAACTAGGCTAATTCGCTTATCTCGCATCAAAAAAAGATTAACAATTGGGACAAATGCTATATACATGGCATTATCCCCTAATCTAGAAGGATTATTGTAAATGACCCAGACCGACGGTGCCAGAATTGTTAAACTCAGCAAAATACCTGCCATCATGATATGCCTTCTTTTAGCGATATACATCACGATTAACAAGGAAAGAAAAACAGTAGCATTAATAAAAAATAAAAAATACGCTTCATTCATTAAGCGATTAAAGCCTACAAATGAACATGCGGATATTACTAAAAGGCAATAGACATAAATCGCTCTTTGTCTAGCCGTAAACAAGTTTTTAATCTGTGGATTAAAAAGTTCTTTAAAGAAGGTTGGAATCACAATGAGATTTTTTAATTTTTGCTTTGAGTAATATCAAACCAAGGTTGATAGTAGCATCTTACTTACTCCAACTAAGTTATTATTACCATTAGGGCGAACGAAAAGTCAAAATCATAATATATAACTCATTGAAAAAACT
>CAYMSC010000701.1:0-2629 GCA_964392805.1 uncultured Saprospiraceae bacterium | reverse complement strand
CTACTAAAAAATACGATATTATCATTATAGGCGGAGGTTCCGCAGGTTTAGGCGCAATTGGAATGGCACAATCCTTTGGTTGGAAACCTTTATTAATTGATAAGGAAGAAGCACATATTGGAGGAGATTGTTTGAATTTTGGTTGTGTGCCGAGTAAAGCGATTATCCATATTGCCAAACAATTTTATGGTGCTAAAAAAGCGGCAGCTTATGGAACAGCAAAGGCTGGAAAAGCTGATATGGAAAAAGTGTTGGCATATATTCACTCCAAACAGGCAGTCATTCGAGCACATGAGAATGCAGACTATTTCAGAAAACAGGGGGTTGATATAGCAATCGGTACGGCTAGTTTTGTGAATGAAAATACCATTGCAGTTGGAGACCAACAATTTACCGCACCAAGAATAATTTTGGCTACAGGGTCTAAGCCTCGAATGATTCCATTCAAAGGCATTGAAAAAGTGGAACAGTATACTAATGAAACGCTTTTTTATAAGTTAAAGCAATTACCTGAAAGATTACTAGTGATTGGTGGTGGTGCGATTGGTTGCGAAATGGGACAGACTTTTCAACGACTAGGTTCACAAGTAACCATCGTCAATCGTGGAGATAGAATTTTAAAGGCAGAAAGACCAGATTCTAGTAAAATATTAGCTGAAAAATTTGAAGAAGAAGGGATTAAAATTATCAATAATAGCAGTCTAAAAGAATTTACCGATGCGAATACAGCGATTATTGAAAATAAAGAAAAAAAGCAATCTGAGTTAAAATTTGATGCGGTTTTATTTGCGATAGGGAGAGTCTTAAATTATGACGATTTAAATTTGAAAGCGGGTGGCGTAAAAACGAATGAAAGAGGCCGAATTGTCATCGATGATTATTTGCAAACCAGCAATAAAAAGGTGTTTGTAGCAGGAGATGCGGCAGGACTTTATAAATTTTCCCATGGTGCGGAAAAGCATATTAAATTACTGACCCATAATTTTAAGCATTTTTTCAAAAAGAAACATAGCGTTACTAATTTGTCGTGGGTGACATTCACAGACCCCGAAGTAGCTACTTTTGGATTAACAGAAAAACAACTAAAAGAACAAGGAAAAAATTACTGGCGCCAAGACCAATTCTTTCATAAAGATGACCGAGCCATTGTCGGCGAATTTGACTACGGAAAAGTTACTTTGTTTTTAAGCCCAAAGCGTCCTTGGAGCAAACGAAAAATTTTGGGTGGTAGCATTATTGCCCCCAATGCAGGAGAAATTATTCAAGAGTTATTGTTGGCAGCAAATGAAGGGGTTCCGATGCGAGCTATTTATGAAAAATTATATGCTTATCCGGTAGCTTCACGGATTAATCAGCAGACGGTGATGGGGGTGGTGCGGAATGATGAGAAATGAGAAGTCAGCCGTCAGAACATTATCTACGATAATTGTCAGAGGTCAGACTTGTTAACGTAAAAAATCTGACCTCTGACAGTCCGTAGGGACGGTCTGACTTCTGACCTCTGACCTCTTTTAACCATCAATCAACAAATAATCATAATGCACCAAAGCCTTCTTCCCATTCTGCCCTAAATATTCCAATGCTTTCTCTACATTATACTGCGCTACACCCATCCCAATAGATTTACCAGATTCCTCCACAATTTTAACAATATCCCCTTTCTTAAAAGTACCTTCTATTTTGGTAATGCCAACTGGTAGAAGACTGGAAACCTTTTCATTGGAGCAAAGCGCAGTAACTGCACCTTGATTAATATAAACAACAGCTTTTTCTGTCAATTCATTAAAAGCCATCCATTTTTTTATATTAGAAGCGACCTTTTTAGGTTTTATTTTAGTCCCAACAAAATCACCTTTGACAATGTCTAAAATAATATGGTGGCGTTTCCCATTGGCTATAAAAGTAGTGATACCTAATTTGGAAACTTTTTTAGAGATACTAAACTTCGTATGCATGCCCCCACGCCCAAAAGAAGATTTAGAAGGCATGATAAATTCTTGAATGGCCTTATCGTCAGGGTCAATTTCTGCTATCGTTTTACTTGTTGGTTTGTCTGGATGTCCATCCAAAATACCATCCACTGTGCTTAAAATCATCAAGGCATCGGCATTCATCATAGAGGCAATTAAGCCCGCTAATTCATCATTATCTGTAAACATCAATTCGTTCACGGAGATGACATCGTTTTCATTGACAATTGGAATTACATTATCTCTCAAAAGTGCTTGAAAGCAATTTTTCATATTTAGATAATGGGTTCTATCCCGAAAATCCTCTTTGGTTGCCAATACTTGCGCACAAAAAATCTGATGATTGCTAAATAAATTATTATATAAATTAAGTAAGCGAATCTGTCCAATAGAAGAATAAACTTGTCGTTGAACAATTTTATTTAAATTTTTGGACAATTGAATAGCAGAACGCCCAGCACCCACCGCACCTGAAGACACTAAAATTACCTCAATACTTTCTTTTTTTAATTGCACAATTTGGTCCACAATATGGCTAATAGAAGTGATGTCTAATGACCCATCTGTCCTCGTTAACACATTTGTTCCCAACTTCACCACGATTTTTTTGTAACTATTCATAAATCTATCGTACTGTTAATACTGTTATAATTGTAGTT
>CAYMSC010000700.1:0-2645 GCA_964392805.1 uncultured Saprospiraceae bacterium | reverse complement strand
GGCTGCATTACTTATATTTATTCCATTCACCATAATTATTTAACCCTTACCTAGCAAATCCTATTTCTCAAATAAATTCTTCGACCTTCTGACTTTTACCAGAACAAAAAAAATAGTAAATTGGGTCAATAAACTTCACTTACCCTTTCCCCTCTACGAACTATTGGCGAATGACCAATGACTAATGACTAATAAACACATACATTTTGAGAAAAGCACTTTGGATACCAGCCTGTTTACTTTTATTTTTTATAGGCGACCGTTTAGGCGGATTTATTTTGTCGAAAATTGCAGCGGAGAGTAATTTTCGGTATGCTCGATTGTATCAGGGCAAAGCGGAAGCGGATATTTTATTAATAGGCAATTCAAGAGGGTTAATTTTTTATCAACCTTATATTGAAGAAAAGACAGGAAAAAGCACCCTTAACTTAAGCTATAATTCTATGCCCATAGATTTGGGGCGGGTGATGATTAGCGATTATTTGAAAAATTATAAAGCGCCAGAATTACTCCTCATTGATGTGACGATGTGTGACCGCCACAATGAAAAATTAATTGCAGGGTTTAATACTTTTAGCGACTATTCAGAAGATTTAGACCATTTAATAAAAGAGAAATCTGAAAAGTCTTGGTATGCAGGAAAAATCAGTAAATTATACCAATACAATAGCGAAGTATTTCAACGAACCCTTTATTATCTACGCAAATCAGACGAAGATTGGTTGAATGACCGAGTGATAAGCCCGACGATGCAAGCCAGTATAGCACAAGATACGGCGGTGGAACTGACGATTGATGATTACTTGTTGACCCAATTAAATGAAGTGATACTATTAGCAGAAAGCAAAGGGGTCAGCGTAGAATTAGTTGCTAATCCTTATTATCCACCTTATGTAAAAAAGATGCGTTCTTTTTATGATTTTATTGGATATATAAATGCTAGAACCAATAAACAAGTTAAAGACTATTCTCGGGCATTGAATGAGGTTGGTGGCTTTGCCGATTACCAACATTTGAATAAAGCAGGAAGCAAAAAATATATAGACTTGTTGATAGCAGATGGAGTGTTGAGGTAAAATGATAGTCTTTTGTCTTTTATTCTCGTTACTAAATTAAGTTCTCAATAGGTGTTTTAACTGGTAGCACTCCCGAAAGCTTTCGGGATAGTTTGTTCGGGATGCAGGTCTTTAGACCTGTCAAAATAAGTAAAATATTATTTGCTAGCCTAAAGGCCAGCGTCCCAAACAAGCTGAAGCTTGTGCTACCAGTTTTTATTGAGAACTTACTATTCTTGGTGCTAAAGAAATAGTCTTGCCAAAATTAGGAGTAAAGTTGAAAAATAAATAAGTACTCCAATGCTGGTCAGGAGACCAGCAGATATTCGTATTAAGTATGGAGCGTCTGACTTCTGACAGATTTATCGGTCTTAAATCTGACTGCTCACTTACTTACGTGGATTGCGTGTAAATAAAATATAGTAAGACTAATAAAATACCTGTAACAATAAGCGTAGTCGTTGCAAATCTTTTAGCTTCTTTTTTATCTCTTGCTTGGATTCTCTTTTGCCTTTTTGATTGTGCCATATTTTTATTTTTTTAAGTTTAGAGATTATTTACACAAATTATCTATTGTGTTTTACAGCAACAAGATAATAATGTTTTATTTAAAACCTAAAAAATAAATTCAAAATTTGCTACGCACCTTTAAGATTAGATTTTTTTCAAGAGAATTTGCCATCTATAAGACCTTATTCTTACGAATTGGTCAAATTAATTGGGAGAAGAAATACAATCTGGGCTAGCTACTAATTGTATTCTAATGTCTTCCGCACTGTTGGCAGTAATGTCAATTGAATATTCTCTCTTATTAGCTAAATTTTGATATTCTACTATCTCTTGATGAACAGTATCATCGCCAAGATTAAATTGAATATTAGTAATCAAGTCTACTTCATTAAAGGATTGCCAACAAGAATAACTACCCCTTTCGCTTTTGGAAAATAAATCAAAGGACATAGTTGTCCCATTAATATCCATAACTAAGTTGTTGATGTCTAATTCGGTATGGTCTTCTACGGCAATATTAATTTGTCCAGGAACACTTGGTGAGCATCTTGTAATGCAAGTATTGGAAATTAAGGGGTCTTTGCCACATGCAAAAAATAGGGCAATAACAGCTGAAAATAAAATAGATTTTTTCATCAATAAGATAATGTTTGTTCAGTGTATTTTTAAAAAGTGATATTTGATGAATATCTTATTCCTACCTAAATTCCTTCTTACGAAGTTGTAGGAACTAAAATATTTTATGGAGGAGTAGGGAGTAGGGAGAAATTTAGAGGGGAAGGGGAGTGGAAATAATTAGGTGTTAGTAATTAACCCATGAAATATATGATAGTTCTATAAATTGTAATTAATTGATTAAAAGAACTACAAACTATCAGTTGTCTCCTGCTGGTTATACTAGTTCATAAAGGTAAGGGAAAAAAGGAGTATTGTAAAATTTTGAGGTGAGAATTATTGAGAAAACAATCTATTTTGATATTGGAGGGACAAATATTAAGAGTATGTTTAAATTTTCATGATTGAGTGAAAGTGAGCAAACTTTGTTTTGTAGTAGGCAAAAATTTTTAGCGTCCTTTTGGC
>CAYMSC010000699.1:0-2649 GCA_964392805.1 uncultured Saprospiraceae bacterium | reverse complement strand
ATTAAAATATTACTCTAATCTAATATCCGATATGGATGCCCCACTAGGTACCATTGGGAATACATTTTCTTCTTTTTCTACTTTTACGTGTAATAGGTAAGGCCCATCATGTGCCAACATTTCCTTAACCGCTTTTTTCAATTGTTTAGGATCACTGACTGTTTTACCTTTTACGCCAAACCCTTTAGCAATAGTGACAAAATCTGGGTTGACCAATTCAACGGAAGAATAGCGACGGTCGAAGAATAATTGTTGCCATTGGCGAACCATTCCTAAGAAATTATTATCCAATAGTACAATTTTGACTCCTACATTCCACTGTGCACAAAGCCCCAATTCTTGGATGGTCATTTGGAAACCACCATCTCCACATACACAAATTACTTGTCGGTCAGGGTCTGCATATTTAGCACCAAAAGCAGCAGGCAATCCATAGCCCATTGTTCCCGCACCTCCAGAAGATACCCAAGAATTGGTGGTATTATATTTATAATAGCGTGCGGCAATCATTTGATGCTGACCTACATCGGTAGCTATAATAGCTTCTCCATTTGTTTGGTCAGAGACTTCTTTCATGACTTGTCCCATGCGGATTTCTCCTTTAGGAGAAGCCATTATATCTCTTTTAATGACTTTTTCATATTCAATCTTATCTGCCGCTCTAAATTCCGCCAACCATTTGGTATGTTTTCGCTTTTTAACCAATGGCATTAAATTAATAATAGCCTCCTTAGCATCGGCAATAATAGGTACGTGCGCATGGACATTTTTATTAATTTCCGAAGGGTCAATTTCAATATGAATAACGGTCGCCTGTTTAGCATATTTTTCCAAATTACCCGTCACTCTATCATCAAAGCGCATACCGATGGCGATTAATATATCACACTCATTGGTTTTGATATTCGGTCCATAGTTTCCGTGCATTCCCAACATACCCGTGTGTAGGGGGTGGTCATTAGGGAAGGTCCCTAATCCATGAACCGTACAACCAACAGGAATGCCCGTTTTTTCAATAAATTGCACAAATTCTTTTTCAGCACCTGCAATTTGAATACCGTGACCTGCTAAGATAAAAGGCTTTTTGGCCTTATTGATTAGCTTAGCCGCTTCTTCCAAAGCTGACTTTTTCGGTCTAGGTTTTGGATGATAGGTTCGGATTTTAGTCATTTTTTCATAATGAAAATCTAACTTTCCGTTTTGTGCATCCTTGGTAATATCAATCACTACTGGACCCGGTCTTCCTGTATTGGCAATATAAAATGCCTTCGCAAATACCGCAGGAATTTCTTCGGGCTTGGTAATTTGATAATTCCATTTAGTGATGGACATCGTACAACCAATCACATCTGTTTCTTGGAACGCATCTGTTCCTAAAACGCCACTAAAAACCTGTCCTGTGATACAAACCAATGGCACAGAATCGAGGTAAGCATCCGCTATACCCGTTGCTAAATTTAATGCGCCCGGACCAGAGGTAGCAATACAAGCCGCTGTTTTCCGAGTGACTCTAGCATGTCCTTCCGCTGCATGGATGGCGCCTTGTTCGTGTCGAGCTAGAATGTGTTTCAATTCATTTTCATAATGATACATGGCATCATAAGTGGGCATAATCGCACCACCGGGGTAACCATAAATAGTATCAATACCTTCCGCTATCAAGCATTTGACGACTGCTTCTGCACCCGAAATTCTTTCTGTCTTAATAGGTTTGTCAGATTTTGCAGCTTGTCCATTTTTGGCTAAATCTGCTTTGTGTTGTACTTTCATTATAATAGTTGATTAATTATTAATGATTAATTATTGGGTACTTACAATTAACCCCAAGAATCAATCAATCAACAAATAATTAATAAATTGAAAACTATGGATAATTCAGTATTAACTTTTTTACACTAAAAATCGGTGATATTCTAGTGTTTTCCCCCTTTGGAGGGGGCTAGGGGGAGGATATTTAAATTCTTCACTGAAATTTTAGTTACTTCCTCCCCCCGACCCCCTCCGAAGGGGGAGAATATCTTTGCAAATACTTAACTTTTCTATTAAAAAAATAAAATGTTCATTTACAAAAACTTTTATCCTTAGTTTTCAATAATAATTAATTCGTAACTATTCAGAACCGAGAGTAGAGAATAGAGAACCGAGATTTATTTTTCGGAAATTTGACCATTTTTGAATCTATTAAATTAATATTTGCCGATACTAAGTCTCTTTTCTCTCAATGTAATGGTCTCTAATCTCTATTCTGAATAGTCACATTAATTCTTAAAATTCATCCGTCACACAGCCTTCGCTGGCAGATGAAACATTATGCATATATTTTCGCAAAATACCGTTAGTCGCAGGACTTATCGGTGCTTTCCATGTGTTTCTTCTTGCTGAAATTTCTGCTTCCGTAATATGTGCTTTGATGATATTCTTTTTGGCATCAATGGTGATTTTATCCCCGTCTTTTAATAAGCCAATTAATCCACCAACTTGTGCTTCTGGAGTAATGTGTCCGACTACAAATCCGTGCGTACCACCTGAAAAACGCCCATCTGTTATTAGGGCTACTTTTTTACCCAAACCTGCCCCCATAATGGCGGAAGTAGGTTTTAGCATTTCAGGCATCCCCGGTGCACCTTTTGGTCCAGAATATCGAATCAC
>CAYMSC010000698.1:0-2659 GCA_964392805.1 uncultured Saprospiraceae bacterium | reverse complement strand
TTTTTTAAAAAGAAATAAAAAACAAATTGAAATAGAAAAGATACGTCCTCAATAAACCTACTAAAAACAGCTCCCTATTAATCAAAAGATAGTACCTTTAAGCCTCAATATTGAATACGATTTAAAGCATCAAAAAATCGGACTATAAATAATTTAGCATACATGAGAAAAACCGATTTTTTAATTATCGGATGTGGTTTTGCAGGCGCAACTTTTGCCAATTTAGCAGCCGAACGTGGCTATACCGTTCGTTTAGTGGACAAACGTCCACATATCGGGGGAAATTGTTACACCTACAAAGATGAAATTTCGCAGGTGGAAGTACATAAATATGGTCCGCATATTTTTCATACCAATTCAACTAAAGTCTGGGATTATGTCAATCGTTTTTCCAAATTTAATAATTATGTCAATCGAGTAAAAGCTAGGACGCAAAATCGAGTCTATGGCATGCCCATTAACTTGCATACGATCAATCAGTTTTTTGGCAAAGATTTTTCGCCGACAGCCGCCCAACAACACATTGATAGCATTCGATTAAAAGACTTAAAACCTAGTAATTTTGAAGAATTTGTTTTGCATAATTTAGGTACTGAATTATACGAGGCATTTTATAAATTTTATACCATCAAACATTGGGGAGTCCAGCCTACGGAAATTCCAACCTCGACCGCAAAAAGATTGCCCATTCGATTCAATTATAATGACAATTATTTTAATGACCAATTCCAAGGGATTCCAGTAAATGGCTATACGGAATTGATTCAACGAATGATTGACCATGAAAATATTCAGCTTTCCCTTGGAGAAGATTTTGAAACATATAGAAGTGCTTGGCGCTTAAATTTCAAACACCTAGTTTTTACAGGGTCTATCGACAATTATTTCAATTATAATAATGGATTTTTACCTTATCGCACCTTGCGCTTTGAAGTCATTAGAGGGAAAAATATTGTGGGTAATGCAGTGATGAATTATACAGATATGAGTGAAGCTTTTACCAGAATTCACGAGCATAAATGGTTTACGCCTGAACGAAAATTTGATAAATCCATAGCCTTTAAAGAATACCCAAGTAATACGGATAGTCGAAAGGACCCAATTTATCCCATCAGAAATCCTAGTTCTGAGGCGATGTACCAAGCTTATGCACAGCAAGCCAAAGTAGAAAAGAATGTTACCTTTGTGGGCAGACTGGCAGAGTTTCGGTATTATGATATGCACCAAGTCATTGCTGCCAGCATGACTAAATTTGAAAAATTAGAAACCATAAAAAAATAAGTTCGTCATTTTGTCAAAGCTTTAAGGAAATAAACGGGTTCGCTTTAAGTATTTTAACTAAAGTTTTGACTGTCTAAAATGGGGAAGCTATTTTTTATCATCATTAAATATCTATGGCCAATAAAATCGGCTCGAAATCATGGAATAATGAGATGTATGAAAAACACCCAACACCCTATGGAGGGATTGCGGGCTTCATACAATACAAACGATTACAGAAAATTGCGGCTGCGATGGCTAAATATCCAGTGGCCGCAGGAAATACTATTGCAGAAATTGGTTGTGAAGAAGGAAATTTGTTAAAATATTTAGGTGAACAACACCCAAATTATCATTGTATAGGCTTGGATATTTCCTCAAAAGCATTGGCAGAGGCTAAAAATCATGTACCCGCTTCTACCCTACTAGCAGAACATGATATTACCAATGGCCCTTATCCTTTTCAAAAAGCACCTGCCTATCTTATTTGTAGCGAGACCCTCGAACATATTCCTGATGCAGCGGCGGCGGTAGAGAATATTTACAAATCAACAGGAAAAGATACGATTGTCATTATCACCGTCCCCATTGAAAAGCACAAAAATAATATCAAAAAATGGTTGGTTAGATTGGGTATTTTTAATTTGTTTTTTAAAGGCATTGAAGCTTCCCTTTCAGAATGGCATGTCCAAGATTTCAGCAAAGCAGATATACTTGGATTGTTAGGTAAATACTATGATATTTTGAGTTATGATACGATTTGGTTGATGCACCAGATTATAGTTGCTAAGGTAAAAAAGAATCCTGTTTAAGTTAAAAAGAATCGTATGGGAAGAGCGAAAAGAGCTTCCAGAACTTGAAGTTCTGGAAGCTCTAAGCATCATGAAATAAAGTCGAAAATATAATGACCAAAGAATTAATTGTTGTCATCCCTGTTTATAACGAAGCACAAATCATCCAAACAGTTATTGAAGATTGGGCAAGGACCCTTCGTGCTTTAAATATTGACTTTGAGCTACAGGCTTATAATGATGGTTCTAAAGATGATACATTGGCCAAATTAAGAGCAATTGTCCATACCTATCCCGAACTAAACATTATTGAAAAACCAAATTCAGGACATGGTCCGACTATTCTAAAAGGCTATCGAGAAGCCGATGCAACCTATATTTTTCAAGTCGATTCCGATAATGAAATGAAGGCTAAATATTTTGAAGCACTATGGAAAGAAAGAGCTAATTATGATTTTATCATTGGTAGAAGGGAATTCAGTTTTAAAGTGCCTTTACCGAGAAGAATTGTTAGTTTTATGGCAAAAAAAGTCGTTCATTTTTTCTATGGCCGGGGCATTTCTGATGTCAATGCACCTTATAGATTAATGAGAAAAGATAAATTTGCT
>CAYMSC010000697.1:0-2676 GCA_964392805.1 uncultured Saprospiraceae bacterium | reverse complement strand
AACTATTTTATACCATACGAAGTTTACATTATCTTTGAAGCATGAATTACCAAGCTAAAAACATCAGAACCTTTATTGGCGCTATGAATTATAGTGAATCCAGCGCATTTTATAAAGAATTGGGCTTTACGGAAATTGTTATTGCGCCCAATATGTCACTGTTTAAAGTGAATGAGACGCTTGCTTTTTATTTACAAGATTACTATGTCAAAAAGTGGTGTGACAATTTGATGGTTTTCCTTGAAGTAGATGATGTGGATATTTGTTATGCCGACCTTAAAGCTCTTGATTTACCGAGTAAATACAAAAATGCCAAACTAAGTCCTATCAAAACTTGGGATTGGGGAAGAGAATGTTTTTTGCATGACCCATCAGGCGTATTATGGCATTTTGGACAATTTAACCCTTCTTCCTAACAAACTCTAAGCTTACCGAATAATCATTTTCGTTTTTTTGACAATTTTTGCATTGAAGCTATCGTAGATATGGTTGTTACTACTAAAAAAGAAACTGCTTTTAGAGATTTTAACTAAAAAAAGACAAATGAATAGGGAGAGCATAATAGTAGTTTCGATAAAAATAACCTACTTTTGGCGTTCTAAAACAGCTACTTACTCATAAATAATGAACGTAAATATTTTATACCATTTTGGACGTTATCTGACTTTGATGAAAACGGCCTTTTCTCGCCCAGAAAAATTCTCCATGTACTGGAAGGAAACCATGCGGCAGATGAATGATATTGGCATTGGTTCATTGGTGATTGTTGGCTTGATTTCCATTTTTATTGGAGCCGTTACCGCCGTACAATTTTCTGACCAATTAAGTGGTGGCTTGATTCCGCGTTACTATATAGGTTATATTGTGCGAGATATTACCATTATCGAATTAGCACCAACGATTACTTGTTTAGTATTGGCAGGAAAAGTTGGGTCCAATATGGCTTCCGAATTGGGCGGTATGCGGCAAAAAGAACATATTGATGCCATGGAATTAATGGGGGTGAATACCGCTGCTTATTTAATTCTACCTAAGTTAATTGCCGCTGTTATCATTATTCCGCTATTGGTAAGTCTTGCTGCCATCATCAGTATTGTTGGTGGATATATTGCCGCTGTTCCATTTGGACAATTGACAGACCCTGAGTATGTACGGGGTGTTCGGTCTTTCTTTGTGGCTAACTATGTCTTTATGATGTACGTGAAAGCAATGGTTTTTGCCTTTATTCTAACCTCCGTATCTTGTTATCAAGGGTATTATGTAACGGGTGGAAGTATTGAGTTAGGAGAGGCAAGTACGCAAGCTGTTGTTTACAGCGATATATTGATTCTTGTAGCAGATTTAGTGGTTGCTATTTTGTTGACAGGATAAAAAGCCATGGGCTTTAGCCAAGTTGAAGTTGAGATTGAAGTTTTCTAAACTAGGAGGATAGGACCACTGATTTAACAGATTAGGCTGATTTTAACGGATTTGCTCTTAGATCGTGTTCTCAGTTGAAATTGAGTTTGAATTTGAAGTTGAAATTTTCTAAACTAGGAGGATAGGACCACTGATTTAACAGATTAGGCTGATTTTAACGGATTTGCTCTTAGATCGTGTTCTCAGTTGAGTTTGAGCTTGAAGTTGAATTTGAAGTTAAGATTTCATCCAATAATTAGGTATTCTAGGTTTAAATAGTAATAAAATTTAGTAAAACAGTAGGCATCAACATCTAATAATACGACCTAGAACAAGCCAAATAAGTAAGCCCTACAAAAAATCCTGTCATCCTGTAATGATTAGAGCAGAAAATATATATAAATCTTTTGGGGAAACCGAAGTCTTAAAAGGCATAACAACCACTTTTGAGCAGGGGAAAACCAATGTGATAATTGGAAAAAGTGGGGCAGGGAAAACGGTTTTATTAAAATTATTGGTCGGCTTATTTAAACCAACATCAGGAAATATTTGGTATAACGATACTAATTTCAACAACCTAAATAAAAAAGAATTAAGAGCCTTACGGATGGAGGTAGGGATGCTTTTCCAAGGCAATGCTTTATTTGATTCTTTGACCGTTGAGCAGAATGTGAAATTTCCTTTGGATATGTTTACCAAATTGACCAAAAAGGAAAAATTAGAACGAGTCAATTACTGTTTAGAAAGAGTAACCTTAGCAGGTTCAAATAATAAATACCCTTCGGAAATTAGCGGGGGAATGCAAAAAAGAGTAGGGATTGCGAGGTCGATTGTATTAGAACCTAAATATCTTTTCTGTGATGAACCCAATTCAGGTTTAGACCCGAAAACTTCCATTATTATTGATAAATTGATTCACGATATTACCGTAGAAAATAACATCACCACCGTTATTAATACACATGATATGAACTCCGTGATGGAAATTGGCGATACCATCGTTTTATTAAATCTCGGACATGTGGCTTGGCAAGGAACAAAAGAGGATGTCTTAGAAAGTGATAATGAAATATTACAAGATTTTATATTTGCCTCGCCGTTTTTACAGAAATTAAGAAAGTCTGCTATAAAGGGATAGAAAGGGGGGTTATACAACCTCACTAATTAATTTGAGTTAGGCGCTTAACAGAGCTTTGAAACCAATTCCGATACAAATCGGAATCAATATTTTGAAATGTCGATATTTTTCAAATCTCAACTTCAACTTCAACTTCAACT
>CAYMSC010000696.1:0-2677 GCA_964392805.1 uncultured Saprospiraceae bacterium | reverse complement strand
CTCCAAGCTTTCTTCGCTCCTTTTGGAGAAGGCATTACCAAAGATAGAGATGGTTGGGGGTCTCAAATTCCAACAGCACCCATTCTAAATAATCCCAATACAACGATTATAGATGCCATCAAGGATGGTGACTTACGCCGAGCGCCTAGTATTATGTTACCTAATACGCATTATCCAACGATAAATGCAGGAGATGGAGGGTATACCTATCCAAGAGGGGCTTCAGCAGTTAGTGCAAATATTAAAAAATATGTGGTTGGGGCTGGTCCTAATATCTGTTTTATGAGTACGCCCCAAAACGCTCATGTTATTCGATATTCTGATGTCTTACTAACTTATGCCGAAGCCGTTATGGTCATTCAAGGTGGCGTGGCTTCTGACCCTACTGCTTTAGCTGCTTTTAATCAAGTTAGAACAAGAGCAGGTTTAGACGCAGTTACCAGTTTTGATGCAGATGATATGATGCAAGAACGAAGAGCCGAATTTGCTTTTGAGGGACACCGTTGGTTCGATTTATTGCGCTCTGGAAAAACAGTAGAGATTATGACTTTGCATGGTAAAAACTTGGATGAACATAATTTATTATTCCCAATTCCAAGTTCCGAAATAGAGGTAAATCCTAAATTAGAACAAAATCCAGGGTATTAATTTTAGTTAACAGTTGTCGGTTATCAATTACCGACAATCGACAATAGAAAAACTATGTTATCAAGAATTCAATTATTATGCTTTGGCCTCGCACTATTGTCCATCGTTTCTTGCGGAAAAGAAGCAGGGCAACCAGCTATAGAAAGTATCACACCTGTTTTTGGACCATCCGAAAGCTTGGTGACCATTGAGGGCGTGAATTTGGCAAATATTAGTGAAATTAAATTTAGCGAACAAGTCATTAATTTTAATACTGCCTATAATGCAGACCAAGCTTTATTATTAAGAGTGCCTACAAATGTACCACTAGGAGAACACGTCGTTACGATTACGACGGATGGAGGGATGGTAACAACAAATTTTAGGGTCACCCTTGACCCACCAGAAATATTTAATTTCTCACCAGAATCGGCTCCACCAGGGGAAATAGTTACCGTAAGAGGAAAAAATTTTTTCGAGCCTATGACCGTCTGGTTTTTTGATAGTATTGAAGCAGAACTGATTACACTTACACCTGATTCATTAATGGTCGTTGTGCCAGAAGGCGTAGAAAAAGGGCGTATTGCTATGTTTGCCAATGGTGGATTTACTCGTTCCCCTATTGATTTCTTTTCGATTAATCCTATTCTAGTGAATGATTTTGATGGTAATGGCTTACGTTCTGAAACGAATAATTGGATTTTTAGAGGGAATATAGATCAAAATAGTAATACGGCAGTACAAAATAGTTCGCCTACACCAATTGATGGCAATTATTTAAAACTAAGTGGAAGAGACGAATTGGGGATCCTTTGGATTGGTGGAGCGGAAAACCATACATGGGATGTAGAACAATTCCAAACCTTTGGAATTACAGCAAGCGCAAATAACACTTTACTAGAAATGGATGTCCATAATAATGGTCAAAAAAACACCCATATTATTCTAGTCCTATTAGAAAGAGATGGATCCACTAATGATTTTGCTTTTCAAGTAAAACTCGACGAAGATGGCTGGCAAAGACTGTCTATTCCCTTAAATCGTTTTCAGGATCTAAATGATTTTATTGTAGACCCAACCAAAATAAAAACAATCAAAGTACAACTCATTGATGCCGATAATTCTCAAGAAAGATTGGAAGTCAATGTCGATAATATTCGATTTGTAGAAATTTCTTAGGAACACCGAAATAATTAATTAACTAGTGTTTCACCAAATATGATTTGACGGGTTGATTTGTGAAAAGGCTTGGAGACCTGAAAAGTACTCCAAGGTTTTTATAGCCAGACCTTGGAATTTCTTCAAAGTCTCCAAATGTCTATTTGCGAAAATACATTACCCGACATTTTGAATTTGGTTAATCATTAACTGCTAATTATATATCAGCCCTCACTATTTATTTTTAAAACAAAAATCAGCGTTCACATGAAAAAACATGTACTTTTTTTCCTTCCTATCATGCTCTTTGCGAGTGTAGGTTTTTCTCAAATTTATTTAGATGAATTTGATGACGGTAATACCCCTAACTGGGGTGGTGCTGGAAGTTATTCCTTTAGCGAAGAGGAATCACAATTAACCGCTAATGCTACTAACACAGGCCCTTTTGATGCTTTTAGTTATCAATTTCAAGACCCGACTACAGGAGAAGCCGTTTTATTAGACATTACAGCGAATAATAGAATTTTTGCTAGAGTCAAAGCAAGTAATATTGGTACGCAATTAAGAATGGACGTACAGGATGCAGACGGCTTTGTTACTTCTATTGCAGGAATTACTAAGACGATGACCACAGAATTTAATATTTTAGAATTCGACTTTACGGGTACGTATCAAGATGGTGGTTTTGGCGGTACGCCTTGTACTTCTGATACGGCTCCTTGTACGGTAGATGGCACTCGAATTGCCCAATTGGTATTTTTTACAGATCCTGGTGCAGGTGGTTTTAATGGTTCGGTTGTTTTTGATTACATCGCAGTTGGTGCAGAAGTAGTTGGGGAGGCAATGTCTGATGTTTTCCAAGATCATTTTGATCAAGCGGATAGCAGTATTA
>CAYMSC010000695.1:0-2691 GCA_964392805.1 uncultured Saprospiraceae bacterium | reverse complement strand
TGTCCGATTTAGATTGTTCATCAATATTCCAATATCTAGGGATGTAAATACCATTTGGTCGCCGTCCTTTGTAATATTTATCGTCAAAGCCATCCACTTTTCCCATCGCCCCAATTCGATAGGTATGGTCCATCAGATTATGCCCCAATTCTCCACTATCATTTCCGAATCCATTTTCAAATCTACTAGATTTTGAATTTAGTAATATCTGGGTAGTACTAAGGGTAGAAGCGTTACAGAAAATAATTTTAGCAGAAAATTCAATAGCCTCATTTGTCTCCGCATCAATAATACGTACACCTGTTGCCTTGCCTTTTTTATCATCATAAATAAGAGATTGAACGATGGAAAATGGTCGGATGGTTAAATTACCCGTAGCATTTGCCGCAGGTAGGGTTACTGCATTACTACTAAAATAAGCACCATATGGACAACCTCGACTACAGCGATTTCTGTACTGACATTTTCCTCTTCCGTTTAGTGGTTCTGTAAGGTGTGCCACTCGTCCAATAATCAGGTGCCTTCCAGGGAAGTCTTTTTCTATTCTGCTTTTTACATGCTTTTCTACACAATTTAGTTCCATTGGAGGCAGGAAGTGACTATCGGGTAATTGAGGAAGTCCTAGTGCTGCTCCACTGATTCCCGCAAACTTTTCCACATAAGTATACCAAGGCGCCATGTCTTTATAACGAATCGGCCAGTCTACCCCATATCCATCTTTAGCATTGGCTTCAAAATCAATTTCACTCCATCTATAAGTTTGTTTGCCCCATAATAGAGACCGTCCGCCCATCTGATGCGCCCGTACCCAAAGAAAAGGTTTAACTTCTGTATAGGGATTCTCTTCATCATTTGCCCAAAAGTGTTCGGTATCTTGACCAATAAAACCAGTCCTAATCGCTTTGTAGTGCTTTTTTCTTTGTGCTGGCGTGAGCGCCCCACGTAATTCCATATCCCAAGGGTCATCATTCATCGTCGGATAGTCTCTGACGTGTTCTACCATTCTTCCTCTTTCGAGCACTAAGGTTTTCAAACCTTTCTCACATAGTTCTTTGGCAGCCCACCCTCCGCTAATTCCAGAACCAATGACAATGGCATCATAGGTCATTTCTTTTTTTGCATCAATATTAAAATTTGCCATGTAGTCGTGTAAATTGATTATTGAATTTTTCTTATCGCTAATATATCATTAATTTTTAAGAATTTAATTTGTGACTATTCAGAATAGAGATTAGAGACCATTACATTGAGAGAAAAGAGACTTAGTATCGGCAAATATTAATTTAATAGATTCAAAAATGGTCAAATTTCCGAAAAATAAATCTCGGTTCTCTATTCTCTACTCTCGGTTCTGAATAGTTACTTTAATTTTTTTTAATTTAAAAAGGTAAGCGGTCATTTCCATCTTTATCCATTGGTTTGTATTCGCCTCCTTATCACCTAATCTACTAAATAAAGCCTTAACACTATTTTACCGACTGATTGCTACTAATTTGCCAGATTCAATAATTTTTCCTTGTTCAATGGTTGTTTTTATATAAAAATAAATTCCAGCGGGCAATTCATTTTGTTGTAAATTTCTTAGTTGCTGTTGACTATCTTGCCTAAAAAAGCGTTGTTCGACCAACTGTCCCCAAACATTATAGATGAAGATTTCCCCTTCCTGTATCGTTTGAATTCGACTTGTCTCGAATGGATTAGGCAGAGGAATTGGCGTAGGGGTCATTTCCGATTCAATGATTGATTCGTTATCTTCAATATGGATGGTTACAGAAGTTGTAGTACAACCATTAGGCAAACAAGCCTCATTGCAAAGTTGGTAGGTAAAAGTGGTAGTTCCGCTATAAGCAAACCTAGGTTCATAAGAGAAGATCCCGTCTGCTAGTAATACTAATTTCCCAACATGCGGTGGTGTAATTAATTGAATTTCGTAATCCACGCCATTTAATATATCGTTTTCTAATACTGAAAAATTGAAGCTTTCATCTTCACCTGTACTAACCGTATCTGGAAAAGCAGCAGGAACATCTAATACCGCAAGATTTAGATTAACTATGCTATCGCAGCCGTTTACTGTAGAGAAAGTAGTTTGATATTGACCACTTTGATTATAAGTTTGGTTATTTAGTATATAATTTTCGCCTTGGCAAATAGTTTCTGAAAGGATACTTTCTTCATTGGACAAAACAGTCAATTGTAGATTGATGGAGCTATCGCAGCCATTGCTACTTATAATCGTTTGTTGATAACTTCCAGATTGAGTCAAATTTTGATTGTCAAATATATAAGATTCCCCTTCGCAAATAATCGCATTGGTTTCAAGACTGATATTTTCTACTATTGCTAATTGTAAGTTGACTATACTGTCACAACCATTTGTAGCAAAGAAAATCGCTTGGTAATTTCCACTTTCGTTATAAGCTTGGTTATTCAATATATAGTTTTCTCCTTCACAAATTTGAACATTTAAATTAGTGGTTAGCGTTGGTAATACTTCTAGTTGTAAATTAACGATACTGTCGCAGCCGTTAGCCGTAGAGAAAGAAGCTTGATAATTGCCACTTTGAGTATAGGCTTGGTTGTTAAGAATATAGTTTTCTCCTTGACAAATTTGAGCATTTAAATTAGTGGTTAGAGTTGGTAATACTTCTAGTTGTAAATTAACGATACTGTCGCAGCCGTTAGCCGTAG
>CAYMSC010000694.1:0-2692 GCA_964392805.1 uncultured Saprospiraceae bacterium | reverse complement strand
GGAGAATTCTTTATTAAGAACACTAAGAAAGAAATGGTTTATATCGGTGGTGGAGCAGGAATGGCGCCATTGCGTTCTCACTTATATCACTTATTCCATACCTTAAAAACAACGGATAGAAAAGTATCTTTCTGGTACGGTGGTCGAACAAAGAGAGAGTTATTCTACATCGAAGAATTTAGAAAAATCGAAAAAGAATTTCCAAACTTCAAATTCCACGTAGCTTTAGATAATCCATTACCAGAAGATAATTGGACCTTAAAAGAGAATATTGATGACCCGAATGGTGACGGTTTCAAAGGGTATGTAATGAGCGTTTGTTATGAAGAATATCTAAAGAATCACGAAGAACCAGAAGAAATTGAATACTATTTCTGTGGACCTCCAATGATGAATGCTTCTGTTATCCGTACATTGGATAATTTAGGCGTACCAGAAGAGAATATCGCTTTTGATGATTTTGGTGGGTAATCTTAGTTGATTAATTATTAATTACTGTTTATAAAAAAGGGTTTGAAGGTACTGTTCTTCAAACCCTTTTGCAATTTTATCTTCGCCGATTCTTTTTTCTAGCTTTTTTAGCAGCTTTATTTTTCTTTTTATTAATGTTCTTTTTCTTTTGTTGAACTCTCGCTTGCTGCTTGCGGGTGGCTTCTGATATTTCTATGAGGCGATATAAATCCGAAGTTGATTGATGAACTGATTGCACTAATCCGAAAATATTTTCTTGGTACTCGTCAAGGATAATAATTGGCTTTTCTCCATTAAAAGTCTCAAACATTTCTTTGCCAGAATCCTTATATCCCGTTTCTATCGTAAAAACACCTCCATAAATAAATTGTGGATCCATCATCGAACGCATAATGTCATCATCAATAATGACTGTTGGGCAACTTGGACAGAAATGACCTGCTGGTGCGCTTGCGATTCTAGATGCTTCTTGAGTAGCATAGGCGAAATTACTCATCATTTGCTGTGTCGGAGCGTCACAATTTGGACAAGAACCTTTATAGCCTAAAAAGTCAGACTCGTAACCGTGCTTTATTTCACCTTTGAAAATAGGTATGTCGTTTTGCTCACTAAAATACTCTAGCATCTCTTTATTATCCTTTCCAGTTGTTTCCCCAGATGTTACTATTTTAGCTATTCCATCTTTCTCATTATGGAAAAACTCCATCTTTTTGCTATCAGGTAATTGACCCTTTTTACTTTCTTTTTTCTTTTTCCAAAACATATTAATTTTTTTAGTGCAAAACGCAGAAACTATTTTATGCAGAATAGAAATTAGAAAAGAGTTTTTATCAAGTCTAGTCTCTCCTCTCTCAATAACATGGTCTCTATTCTTTATCCTAATCTATTTTTTACCCAATCGGACTCTTGGGTCAACAAAAACATATAAAATATCGGCAATCAATAATCCGAGCATTGTCAAGACCGCTGCTATCATCAGAATAGCATACACTACGGTCCAATCAGCGGTGTTAATAGAATTTAATAATAACCAGCCCATTCCTGTTACATTAAAAATGAATTCTACGACTACACTTCCTGCGAAAGCTCTAGGTAAGACAGAACCGAAAATAGTAATCAAGGGGAACAGGGAATTTTTAAAACCATGTTTCCAAATGACAGCTCTTTCAGAAAGTCCTTTTGCTTTGGCTGTTCGGATAAAATCTTGTTGCATAGTTTCTATCATGCTGCTACGCATTTGTCGAGTAATAAAAGCTAGAGAAACATAAGTTAGACAAAAAATAGGCAACATCAATCGCTTCATATTCTCCCAATTCAACTCATCTCCTTTTAATTCTGTTGGTGGAAAAATTTTCATTCCATATTCCGACGTGGTAAAGAAGTTAACTAATAACGTCCCTATCCAAAAAACAGGTAAGGAATAGAAAAGCAATAAAATGAAAGAAACTATTTTATCAAAACGAGTACCTCGATAAATCGCTGAATATGTACCCAATGGAATGGAGATTAAATATGCTAATAGTATTGCTGGAATATTGATATAAAGTGTCCAAGGTAGCTTGGCTTTTATTTTATCAATGACAGGAATCGAATCTCTATGAGAAATACCAAAATTGCCTGTCAGAAAATTAGTTATCCAAAAATGATATTGATTATCCATCCCATACCAATGAAAGCTCGGTATTAGTAATTTATTCGGAGTAGCTTCTGTTTTCATGCTATTATAGGCGGTCGCTAATTCGAATGTTTGTGGTTTTATAGCAGCTAATAGGGTATCACTGATAGCTGATTCTATTTTTACTAATTGACTAAGAATTACAGCGTCTTTAGAAGAAACTTGCAAAAGATTAACCGCTTTTTGTATTTTGGTAATGCTTTTGCTACTATGTTGTTCACCAATATTTTCTAGTTGATTATCAATTTGATTTAATAATTGTCGATATTGGTTTATTTGCGGCCAATTGCCATACTGACCGATTAGTTCGTGAATGGCATTTCTTCGTTCTTCTCTAAAAATGGTATATAAAGTGCTAGGATGTGCGGCAGTGGAAAATGCGAAATAAAAAATAGGCTTGTCATATCCCTTTTGGTGTGCCTCATTCATGCAAGTTTCTAAGTCTGGACCATTGGGGTCTTTATCGCATTGCAATTGTTCTCCTGCTGCTTTACTCAAAAAAAAGATGATTAAAGAAACGATGAAAAAAGTAGGTATGAAATAAAG
>CAYMSC010000693.1:0-2751 GCA_964392805.1 uncultured Saprospiraceae bacterium | reverse complement strand
TAGTTATCTTAATTATTTTGACAGAATCTGAATTTATTTTTATCGCGTTCCTTAGGTAAGATAAAGTATTAAAGTAGTCAATTTAAGACTAGTCATTTTGACATATAAGAAATAGTCAAAAATTAATCATAACAGGGCTATGATTCATAAAAGTATTAATTGCCGACCTACAAGAGATCAATAAAGGAATAATCCCGTATCTTCGTTCCTCAAAAAATTAAATAAATGTACCAAGTCAAACCCATCATATTCTTCGACCTAGAGACTACAGGCATTAGCATTTCCAAAGACCGAATTGTGCAAATCGGCGCCATCAAAGTATTACCTGACGGCACAGAAGAGGTCAAAAATGTATTAATCAATCCGACCATTCCAATACCTGCTGGTGCAACTGCTGTTCACGGTATTTCCGACGAAGAAGTAAAGAACAAACCTAAATTTAGCCAAATTGCCAAGAGCTTTGCCGCTTGGTTGAGTGGTTGTGATTTAGCGGGCTATAACTCCGATAATTTTGATGTGCCGATGTTGATTGAAGAGTTTAGTAGAGTAGGAATGGCTTTTCCAGAAGAAGGGACCAATTTTATAGATGTCCTAAAAATTGAGCGCAAAGTCAATGGACATACGCTCGGTCAAACCTACGAACGCTATACGGGGGAAGAATTAGAAGGTGCACATGATGCCCTAATTGACATCTATGCCACCATTAAAATATTTAACAAACAATTGGAATTAAATCCATTGCTGCCTTCTGATGCTGCGGAGATTGAAGCCTATTGTGCAGGCGATGTCAAACGGGTGGATTTTGCGGGTAAATTGTACGAAAAAGAAGGACAGGTTTATTGGCGATTTGGGAAGCATAAAGATAAACTGGTTTCGCAAACGGCGGATTATTGTAAGTGGGTGTTGGGGTCTGATTTTCCTAGTGAGACGAAGGCGCAGATACGGAAGGTTTTGGGGATTTGAATCGCATAGAAGCCTTTTAAAAACGAAATCCTACATCTGAAATCAACTTTAGGAACTACTCCTATTTCTTAGGTTTAAGGATTTAGCAAAAAATAACCTACGCGGTCTTACTAGTAGGATTGGAACACGGATTCAACAGATAAAACGGTTTCTTTACTTGATTTGCTCTAGGTCTCCGAAGTTTCGGAGCAGGCGGTGTTCTTATCCAAACAAAAAGCCCATCCGAAACAAATCGAATGAGCTATAATTGTATATTCTTATTAGTTAAGCTGTCTCTTGACCTCAAAGCGGTCTGACACCTGATTCCTAAAATCTTACATATTCTCGATAATCGCATCTGCAAACTCAGAACACTTCAATAAAGTAGCATTCTTCATTAGTCTTTCGAAATCGTAAGTAACGGTCTTTTTCTTAATAGCCGCTTTCATCCCTTTTTCGATGATGATACCTACTTTCTTCCAACCCATGTAATCAAACATCATCACACCAGACAAAATTACAGAACTAGGATTTACTTTATCCTGTCCAGCATATTTAGGTGCCGTACCGTGTGTTGCTTCAAATACAGCTATACCCGTGTTGTAATTGATATTTGCACCTGGAGCGATTCCAATACCACCAACCGCTGCAGCTAAGGCATCAGAAATATAATCTCCGTTTAAGTTCAAGGTAGCAATGACATCATATTCAGCAGGTCTTAATAATATTTGCTGTAAGAAAGCATCTGCAATTACATCTTTAACGATAATTTCTTGCGTCCCTTTCTTAATTACTTGCCAAGGTCCGCCATCTAAATCTTCTGCACCATACTGGTCTTTAGCTAGGTCATATCCCCACTTTTTGAACATACCTTCGGTGAACTTCATGATGTTCCCCTTGTGTACTAAAGTAACAGACTTCATTTTCTTGGCAATACAGTAATCAATCGCTGATTTAACCAATCTTTCTGTTCCTTCTTTGGAAACGGGCTTCACACCAAGAGAAGCAGTCTCAGGGAAACGAATGCCAGTAACACCCATCTCGTCAATTAAGAAAGCCTTCATTTTATCATTCTCTGGAGTACCATGTAAATATTCAATACCCGCATAAATATCTTCTGTATTTTCTCTAAAAATACACATGTCAACCAATTTTGGTTGCTTCACTGGAGATGGTACACCTTTATACCATTTTACGGGTCTAACACAAGCATATAAATCCAAAATCTGACGAATCGCCACGTTCAAAGAACGGAAACCACCACCAACTGGTGTTGTTAATGGTCCTTTGATAGCTACCAAATGTTCTGCAATTGTATCTGTTGTTTCTTTGGGTAACCAATCTCCTGCTTTTCTAGCATTTGCTTTTTCACCAGCAAAAACTTCTTTCCATTCGATTTTTCTTTTGCCACCATAGGCTTTTGCTACGGCTGCATCAAATACTCTAACGGCAGCTGCCCAAATATCTGGACCGATTCCATCACCTTCGATGAATGGGATAATTGGATTGTCTGGAACTTGTAATTTCCCTCTTCTCGAAAGGGTGATTTTTTCTCCGCTCATATTTTTTATGAATTAGATATTAATTGATTAATTATTGCTTGATTTTCAACGATTAAGCTTAAATTGGGCGCAAAAGTAAGGATTTATTACCTTTCTGTCAATTGTGCCAGCTAGATACTTGGTGTCTGAAGGGGCTTATTGGATAACATTAATGCAATGCAGTATCCAGAAACGAGTATTCAGTATCCAATAAGATAATCGGCAAAAAAGGAATAAAGCAACTTGGCTAACGTGTCGGACACCTCAA
>CAYMSC010000692.1:0-2754 GCA_964392805.1 uncultured Saprospiraceae bacterium | reverse complement strand
ACTAGGGTATAGGTTATTTCTTTCTTTTCACTTTCCCCTTTTTTACTTCTATAGTTCGCCTATTGCTAAATCCACCTTCTGAATGTTGCCGATTTATCCCAGTAACATAATATGTATAATTTTGCCCTTCTATATAATCGGGGTCATAAATAGTATAATTTTGATCCGCATCAAATGCTGTAATTTTTAAAATATTTTTGGGGTCTGCTACATCCCCCAGTTTGTCTCCTTCAAATTTATAAACTACATAATAGTAGGGTTTGTTTCTTTCGGAATATTTTTTAGTTTTTCTCAAGAAATTAAATAGACCACCTTTTTTCTTTTTTCCATGCCAACTTATCTTGAGTCCGTATTCACTCATGATAACCTTTTTAAGATTTGGTGCTTTATTTAAGGGAATATTCAAAAATTTCATTTCAGGGAGCAAGACTGGTTTTTTATATAATTGGCTAAGCGAATCTTTTAGATTTAAAGGATTATTTCTAATAGATTTGGCACTAAAAAATACGCTACCTTGGGTATTAAAAGTAGCTCGATTGAGGTGGATTTGATTGGGAATTTCAGAAGGGTTTAACCAATCCGAAGTTTTAGGGTCTCCTACTTTGTATGCAGCATGGCCAATGTATAAATTCCGACCAAAAGCATTTTTTGCCCACCAATCTACCAAAGTCTGATGGTCCGCTACATTAAAACCAATGTGCCAATAAAGTTGCGGAACGATGTAATCTATCCATTCATTCCGCATCCATTTTAATACATCAGCATATAAATCATCATAGCACGTTTGTCCAGCACGAGTATCACTCCCAAATCTTGGGTCGGCAGATTGGTTTCGCCAAACACCGAAGGGACTTATCCCAAATTGGACATATGGCTTAACTTCTTTTATTTTTTTAGAAACTTGTTGAATTAATAAGTCCACATTTTGTCGACGCCAATCTTCAATAGTAATACTAGCACCTTTGGTTTTTTCATAATCTAGTGAATCGGGAAAGGGGAGACCTTGTATTTTATAAGGATAGAAGTAGTCATCAAAATGAATGGCATCCACATCATACTTTTGAACAATTTCTTCAATTACATTCGTAATATGGTCACGTACTTCATATTTATGAGGTTTAAAATAAAAACGCTTTCCATACTTAATAAACCAATCTCTATTTTTATTCAAAGGATGTTTATCGGCTAAATTAATGGTGTCTAAATTAAAGGTAGCCCGATAGGGATTCAACCAAGCATGAAATTCCATACCTCTTTTATGTGCTTCTTCAATCATAAATTCTAATGGGTCATAACCTTTAGGTTCTGGAGCCAATCCTTGCGTGCCAGTTAGGTATGCTGACCAAGGTTCATAGGAAGATTCATAGAACGCATCGGCAGAGGGACGTACTTGAAAGATCACTGCATTGATACCCATCTGCTTAAAATCTTCCAACATATTGATGTATTCATATTTTTGAACACTTGTGTTCTTAGCTGCTTTGGGGGGATAGTCGATATTAACAACAGTAGCTACCCAAACACCTCTAAATTCTCTTTTGAGATATTCGGATTGAGCAAAAATGATTTGTTGAAAGAAAGTGAGTAAAAAAAATACAAGAATACCTTTAGATACTTGCGAAAAAGGTAGTATAAGTGTCGATTGAAGTTGATATTGTATTGGTTCTCTCATAGGCGTTTTATAGGTTATTCAATAAATCTATAGCTAAAATTTGTTTTTAGCGTTACTCTAAACATCAAATGTATATCCTATAATTGAAATAGTAAAGAATACTTGAATTTGTTTGTTTGTGTTGAGAAAAATAAAGGGAAAATGATGCTTCAATTTAAGGTTTTTTTACAAAAAATGCCCTAAAATAAAGATTCCTACACTCCAGAAGGGAAAAGGAGTGTAGGAAGACTAAACATACTATGAGAAAACTGTTACAAATATAGCATGTCATATAAGATTATACAATATATATTTACTTATTGGGTATGGTTTTTTACTATTAGGTGTAATCCATTTAGTATTTGGTAATCCTTTTTTTCTTTTTTAGAAAAAAGCCCAAATAATTCGGTTTTAGTTGTTAACTAAACTGAGCTATTCAATGAGGTTACAGTTATTAGCTGTTGTAAGTTTTTTACCTGTTCGCTTACTTTTCCTATTGACCATTTAATTAATCGTTTGTAATGTGTAGATTATACTTGCATAAATTTTTTAATATATATTTAGTGAAGAATTTATTAAAATAGCATTTTAATAAGCCTTAATTTTGTACTTCTTTAAGAAGTCTCTTAAACATTAGTTAAATACCCTATTTTTTTGTACCAAAAAGTGTTTATTTTTGTCTTAATAGTGAATTGTTTAAATAGTTAAAATTTATCTACTTAATTAAATTCATTTTTTAGCACTAAAATTTATAATTATGAAAGATTTAGTAAATAGGAAAAATCTTTGGACTTTAGTTTTTGGCGGGTTATTTGCCTTACTATTATTACCTACTGATTCATTCGCTCAAAATCGAAAAATAGGAAAGCGTAGTGGGAGTTCTGCAACTACCTCTAAAGCAATTAATAGAAGTCAGGCTAATCGTACTAGTCAATCACGTTCAGCAAGACAAGGTAATGTTGATAGAGGGAATAGAAGAACAACTAGTAGAGTTGCAACTGCTCCAAGAAGAGCTACTTCTGGAGCGCCAAATAGAGTAAGTCGAAACAACAACCAAGTTAGTCGAAATAATAGCCGAGCGAGGGTGAATAACAACCAAGTTA
>CAYMSC010000691.1:0-2755 GCA_964392805.1 uncultured Saprospiraceae bacterium | reverse complement strand
ACAGAAAAATGTAATTTTTCGGTCTGACTTCTGACCTCTTTTGTCCAGTAGTAAGTCTCTAAATCAAAAAATTAAGCTAAGTCTCTTAAATTGAACCGTTTAGTAAGCCTAATTCTTTGACAAAATGTAAAGTTATTTTTCTTATGTCTCCTAGAAAGATGAGACAAAGCTATTTTTGCCTGATTTTTGTTACTATATCTTGGATAACCGAAAAAAGTTACTATTTTGGCTATTGTTAAATGATTTAAAACATTATTCCTTATCATGCCAATCACGCTCTATATTGTAGATGACCATAAAATTTTTCGACAAGGCATTCAATCTTTGATTGGCTACGAAGAAGATATGGAAATTATTGGTTCTTCGAGTTCGCTTAAAGAATTCATGGATGATATTCCTAAACACCAACCCGCCCCCGATTTAATTATTATGGATATTTCCCTTGGAGACGGTTCTGGAACAGATGGAGTAAAATGGTGGAAGGCTAAAAATCCTAAAAGTAAATTTTTGATGTTATCCATGCACCAAGAGGAAAAATATGTAAAATTGGTTTTAAAGTCAGGTGCAGATGGCTATTTACTGAAAGACGCAGGTACCGAAGAGATGATGAATGCTATCAGAACCGTTTATAATGGAAATACGTTCTATAGCCATCAAATTTTTCAATCTATAGTACTCCAAATGACCGGGAATACTAAACAGAAAAAAGATAAGTCTGGAGAAAAACTAACGAAAAGAGAATTGGAAGTACTAAAATTATTAGGAGAGGAAAAGAGTAATCACGAAATAGCTGATTTACTGTTTATCAGCGTTCGAACAGTAGATACGCATCGCCAAAATTTATTGGCTAAATTACAAGTAAAAAATACGGCAGGGTTAGTAAAGCATGCACTCCGAATAGGATTAATAGAATTATAAGTTTAGGATTTGCGATGCTCTTTAGGAATTTTCAAGAAAAACATCCTATCCTCGCCCAATTTAGTGTCCATTTTCAGCTTACCACCAAGTAATTCGACCAATTTATAAACAATCGCCAATCCAACACTCGCACTATCTAACTCAATTGAATTTAAATCTTTTTGATGAAATAAATCAATGATACTATTATGGTCTTTTTTTAACATATCAGCGCCATTATCTGCTATTTTGAAAATATGGTACTGCTCCTCTTTATCATAGGTGATAGTAATTTGCATAGCTTCCTCCTCTTTATAACGCAGGGCATTTAAAATTAAGTTTTCAAAAATAGCTTTTAATGCAGGATTAGATTGGTATATTATAGGAGCGTCTGTTGGAATGTTGACCGTTACATCATCGGGAATATCAAGTCTTAGGCAAATATCTCTGAGTATAGCTTTTGTATCAACCGAAGTTTTATATTGATTAAAAGCCTGAATTGCTCTAGAATATTTTAGTAAATTATTGATAAAACGCATGGATTCTACGCTAGCCGATTGGATATTATTTACATGAATACGGCTATCTTCATCAAAATCTTGCGCATGTTTTTTTCTTAAAATCTCTGCCCCAATTTCAATCGTTCTAAAAGGCATTTTTAAATCATGTCCCACTTTCTCCGTAAACTCATCCAAGTGCTTAATCGTCTGTTCCAATAATAGCTCTTTTTCTTCTAATAACTTGACCGTTCTCCTCAATTCGAATAACCGAACGACTTGTTGAGATAGGCCTGTAAGCAATCTTTCTTGTTCTTCCGTTAATTCTTTTGGTACTCGGTCAATCACACATAAACTTCCTAAACCATGACCATCATCGGTAATGAGTGGCACCCCTGCATAAAAAACAATTTTGGGATCACCTGTTACTAAAGGGTTATCTTTAAATCGTTCATCTAAAGTGGCATCGGTAACAATAAAAGGTTCAGATGGATTGTTAATGGCATGGGCACAGAAAGAAACTTCTCGGTCTGTAAAATTCACATCAAGACCTACTTTTGCTTTAAACCATTGTTTGTCGGTATCTACTAAGGTGATAAGAGAAATGGGAGTTTGACAAATAAGCGCAGCTAAATCCACGATTCCTTGAAATTCTTGCTGATTAATAAGGTCCAATAAATCATAAGAATAGAGTGCTTCTAATCTTTCACGTTCATTGGGTGGTATTGCTGGTTTTTGCATAAATAGTTTTTGGTTGGCCAAAATTAGAAAAAATATTAATTTTTCCAATTTTATTTTTTGTTCAAAAAGAATTCAATGCATATTAATTTATGCCTTCCCTTTTGTCAGTATCTTTAACTACTAATAATGCGGCTAAACAATCCTCATTCACCTTATTGCTTAAATAGGAGAAGAAAATCTTTGCATTCCCCAGCTCAGGAATGACGCTTGATAAATGAATAAATGTAGTTTCTGTAATTTCAAAAGCAGTATCCTTACTCCCTACTAATCCCAAACATTGTTGATAAACCTGAGGATAGAGTCGTTGGTATAGTTCAGAAAAATAGGCTTTATCGTTGGTTGCTTGATATAATCGAACCAATTGTAATTCTGTATGATGATTTAGTTGATTCATAGCAGCTGAATTATATTTTTATAGGTTTTGAAAATTAGATAGATTCCCTTTCATTTTCAAAAAACTAAATTTTATGTTGTTTCAGCTACAAAATTAGCAGGAAGGAGGAAGTTTCTTGTGAGTGGTATTACGTAATTTAAAAAATCCCATTTTTTCTTAGAACTAAGAGAATTACCTAGTAACGACGAAATAATAAGTTGGTCATCTGGACGAGCTTATTTTGGTT
>CAYMSC010000690.1:0-2757 GCA_964392805.1 uncultured Saprospiraceae bacterium | reverse complement strand
TAATCAACCAATAATATAAATTACGATGAAAAAAATATTATTTTTATTAGTAGTAGGTGGACTATTTTTTGTCCAATGTACGCCTAAATTAGCGGATGCCACGGCTACTGGACAAGGCACGGTGGAAACTGCAAAAGATACCGCAGAAGAAGTGATTGCTTCGGTAAATGATTTCAGAAAAACAGCACCACAGCCAGGTCCTGCGCCTAAAATTGAAGTAGGTTCAGCAGATAATTTTAACCTTCCAAATGGCTTAAAAGTATTTGTGGTAGAAAATCATAAATTACCTAGAGTTTCTTTCCAAGTATTTGTGGATGTTCCTCCTTTTATGGAAAATGAATACGCTGGTACGGCAAGTATTGCTGGTCAGTTATTGAGTGCTGGAACGATTACAAAAAGTAAAGCCGAAATAGATGAGGCCATTGATTTTATGGGGGCATCTTTAAACACGAATAGTTCTGGATTATTTGGTGCTTCTTTAAAAAAGCATACAGAAGGACTAATGAAAATCGCTGCTGATGTTTTATTAAAGCCTTCTTTTCCTGAAGCAGAATTTGATAAAATCAAAAAGCAAACGCTATCTGGATTAGCACAAGCTAAAGAAAATCCCGATGCCATCGCCCGTAATGTATCTAGCGTATTAAAGTATGGCAAAGACCACCCTTATGGAGAAATTGAAACTGAGGAAACGGTTGCGAAAATTACACTAGACCAAACGAAGGCTTATTATAATAAATACATCAAACCTAATAATGGATATTTAATTATTGTTGGGGATATTACTGCCGCAGAAGCAAAGCCATTAGCCGAGAAATATTTTGGTAATTGGATGAGTAAGACAATTGATCAACAAACGTTCCCTACGCCTCAAAAACCTGATGCTAGACAGGTTGATTTTGTCAGTAAAAGTGGAGCAGTTCAATCCGTGATTAATATTACTTACCCTGTTGAGTTAAAACCTGATTCGGATGATTGGATTAAGGCAAGAGTCATGAATGTTCTATTGGGCGGATTCTTTGGAAGTCGCATCAACCAGAATATTCGAGAAGACAAAGGCTACACTTACGGCGCTCGGTCTTCGCTTTCTTATGATAAGGAAATTGGTTCTTTTACAGCATCTGCGCCTGTAAGAAATGAAGTAACGGCTGCTTCTATCACTGAATTTTTAAAAGAATTAAATAAAATCAGAGATGAAAAAGTCACAGAAAAAGAATTGAGCTTAGTAAAAAATTACTTGACAGGTAGTTTTGCTCGTTCTTTAGAAAGTCCACAAACAGTCGCTCGATTTGCCTTAAATACCGCTAGATATAATTTACCCGCAGCATACTACGCTACTTATTTAGAAAAATTGAATGCCGTAACGGCGGACGATATTCAAGCAATGGCGCAGAAATATATCACACCAGACAATGCCCATATTTTAGTCGTTGGTAATAAAGGAGAAGTAGCAGAAAGTTTAGCACAATTTGCCACTGATGGTAAAGTAAATTTTTATGATGTTTCGGGTACGCCTTTAAAAATGGAAGAAAGTGCCATGACCGCTAATGCGACTGTCCAACAAGTATTAGACAATTACATCGCAGCGATTGGTGGTAAAGAAAAATTGATGGCCGTCAAAGATTTGACGATGAATATGGAAGCGGATGCAATGGGGCAAAAAATAGAAATGAAAATAGCTCAAAAAGAGCCGAATAAAACCTACCAAGCTTTCATTATGGGCGGTTTGACGCAACAAGAATCTATTTTGAATGGTGATAAAGGAAAAGTTTCAGCAGGCGGACAATCACAAGCAATGCCAGCAGCACAAGTTGCAGATGCACAAGAACAAGCTGTGCTTTTCACAGAACTACAATTTGAGAAATTAGGTTATAAATATAAATTAGTCGGCACCGAAAATGTTGGCACTACCAATGCTTTTGTGGTAGAAACAGAATCTCCATCAGGAAAGAAGCAAACGTTGTTCTTTGATACAAAAACGCATTTAAAAATCAAAGAATCTAGTAGTGTACCGGGACCTAATGGACAACTAATGACCGTTTCTACAGACTTAGGAAATTATCAAGAAGTGGATGGTATTTTATTCCCTTTTAGTCGTAAGTTAGTTGGTGCTGCACCGATTCCTTTAGACTTAAAAATTACAGAAATTAAAGTAAATTCAGGATTGAGTGATGATATGTTTAAGGTGGAGTAATTGATTGCTTTATTGTTGAATTGTTATATTGTTGTGCAGTAGGCACAACAATATAACAATCCATATTAAGTGTTAATAGGAACATTCAGAATAATAGACCACAGTATTAGCAAAAGACTATTCTGTCTTCACACTTCTCAATTATTTGATTTTAATAAATTAAATTCGTTGACAATAACAGAGGCATCTTTTTGTGCTAAAGTGATGGTTTCAAAAGGGCTATTTTTAAATTTAAACTGAATACTATTTTCTTTTTTAATAATCCAGATGTCATTACTTTTCTCCTCATCTTGATTAAGATATTCCGTCCTTAATAAAACAGTATAGAATAAAAGCACTTCTTCCAAAGAAATATCAGGTATTGCAGTTGTTGTCTCCATACCATCAGAAGATTTCTGAAAGGAAGTGCTTAATCCATTTGTATAAATAATCCTTTCATTAGGGATAGATTCAAATTTGCCAAAATTTCGATTAGCCCAACCATGAAATTTTTCTTTGATAATAGGTCGCTTGACTTTGTTCTTTAAGGTATCTACACTAATTTTTAGTGCGGGAAGTTTAGAAAG
>CAYMSC010000689.1:0-2787 GCA_964392805.1 uncultured Saprospiraceae bacterium | reverse complement strand
TTATTTATTATTCACAAAATCTTTTAAAAATTCGGTTCTATCGGTGATAGCCTTCTGATAGTCTTGTTCTATTTGTAAACCCTCTTTTAGGGTAGTCAATTCACCTTGCAAGTATAGCTGTTTGATTGCCGCTATGGTTTGGCGGCTATTACCTAAAATTTTATTGACCATTTCATTAACCGTATCATCTAATTCTGCTAATGGAACGGCTTTGTTGACTAATCCTATTCGAGCGGCTTCTTTGCCAGAAATAGGTTCACAAGTAAAAGATAATTCTCTAGCTTTTTGAGGCCCCACCAATTGGCTCAATCGTTGACTCATTCCCCACTTTGGAATCACGCCCCATTTGGCGTGTGTATCTCCAATTTGTGCCTCTTCTGCTGCAATAACTATATCAAAAGCCATCATCAATTCCATTGCTCCTGTATAGCAAAAGCCATTCACCGCAGCAATTGTTGGTTTAGGCATTGTTTGCAGTAAGTGCATCAATTCATTGCCATCATTCAACATCTTGTCTGAGGTAAAAGTCCCATCTGTTATGCCATCATTCATAGCCTTTAAGTCAATACCAGCTGACCATGCACGCCCTGCACCTGTGACAATTACCACCCCAACTTCGGGGTCTTTACCTGCTATTTTTACGGCATCTCTTAATTCTTCTATCAATTTTGGACTTAAAGCGTTCATTGCTTCAGGGCGATTGAGTATAATCGCAGCAATTGGACCTTTTTGGTGGAAAGCAATGTATTTATAGTCAGCCATTAGTGTCTAACGTCAATTTTGAATGATTGAATAATAAATTTTGAATATAAGCAACTGACAAACAATCGAATAAAAAGCCATCCGTTCGATTCACTTTTATCATTTTAGACAAAAATGTAAGTCAAAAACTTGGATTCCTTTGAAAATCAATAACTATATCCAAAACTCACATTGTCTATGTAAAAATTGTAAAACCCAAAAGTAAGAAAGGGATTTGGTAATTTTCAATTTTCTAACTCAATTCTCCTTTCTTAATTTGCTCAAGCGCATAATTAGCCGCTCTAGCTGTTAAAGCACAAAAAGTCAAAGAAGGATTTTGCGTCGACACAGAAGTCATACAAGCACCATCCGTCACAAAAACATTTTTGCAGGCATGCAATTGATTCCATTTATTGAGCATAGATGTTTTGGGGTCTTTCCCCATTCGGACACCGCCCATTTCGTGAATATCCAAACCGGGGTTTCGGTGGTCATCATTGGTTTTGATGTCCGTAAATCCTGCTTTTTTGTACATATCGGTTAATTGTTCAAAAAAGTCTTGCATCATCTTTTCATCATTATCGTCATAACCAATATCTACTTTTAGCAGCGGAATTCCCCATTTATCTACTTGCTCAGCAGACAGGCTCACCTTATTGGTTATTTTTGGAATGGTCTCTCCCATCATGTGTGACCCCACTCGCCATGGACCTAATTCGTGATTTTTTAATAAACCTTGCGTTAAGTCTGCTCCAAATCCTTCTACCTCTACATTTCGATAACGGTTTGCCCCAAACCCTGCGGCATAGCCTCTTAAAAAGTCCGTTTCTTGTTTATAAACATTTCTAAATCTTGGAATATAAGCACTTGTTGGGCGACCACCAATTGTCCGTTTATCTTTATGGTCAGGATGAATCGCACTAATTCTAGCTCGGTAATTATGGAAAGCTACATATTTACCCAACACCCCACTATCATTCCCCAAACCATCGGGGAATCGTTCTGATTTGGAATTGAGTAATACCGCATTTGTATTCAAAGTAGCAGCATTGACAAAAATAATTTTGGCAAAATATTCAGTCGTTTCATTGGTATTGGCATCAATGACTCGAACCCCCGTTGCTTTGTTTAATTGATCATCAAAAATGATAGAATGCACCACAGAATGCGGTTTCAAAGTCAAGTTGCCTGTTCGATTTGCCCAAGGAATTAAAGTAGAATTGGCATTAAAATACCCGCCAAAAGGACAACCTCTTTGACAAATATTTCGCCCTTGGCACAACACTCTGCCTTGTTCTTTGAAAATCGGACGGTTTTCTGTCAAATGCGCACATCGAGCATAAATGACGTGTCGATTTTTATAATTTTCTTTAACTTTTTCTTGGAAATAGGTTTCCACACAATTTAAGTCGAAAGCTTTCAAAAAATCACCATCAGGCAACATATCCAAGCCATCTCTATTTCCAGATACCCCTATAAAACCTTCTACTTTAGTGTACCATTTTTCTAAATCTTTGTACCGAATCGGCCAATCTACCGCAAAACCATCTCTAGCAGGGCCTTCAAAATCAAAATCACTCCATCGCTGTACTTGTCTTGCCCACATAATAGATTTCCCACCTACTTGGTAGCCTCTAATCCAATCGAAAGGTTTTTCTTGAATGTAGGGATGTTCGGTATCTTTCACAAAAAAGTGCATCGCATCTTCTCTATAAGCATAACATCGACTAATGGCAGGGTTTGCGACTTTCACCTCATGAGGGATTTGTCCTCTATGTGGAAATTCCCAAGGCTGCTTACTCGTAGTAGGATAGTCTTTGATGTGTTCTACATTTCGACCTCTTTCCAACATCAGCGTTTTCATGCCTCCATCACATAATTCTTTGGCAGCGTATGCGCCCGTCATGCCTGCGCCGATGACAATGGCGTCGTAGTGGTGGTCAGTGTTTTTTGTAGACATATTTTTATTTTGTAGTGCCAAGCGCTGCTTGGAGACGACGAAAAAATAAGTTCCGCATTTTTCAAATATGAACCCGTACGGGTGAA
>CAYMSC010000688.1:0-2795 GCA_964392805.1 uncultured Saprospiraceae bacterium | reverse complement strand
ATTAGCTATTATGCGTTCATTCTAGATCTAAGATCTTTGTTATTAAAGCCTATTTCTTTAAACTTACTCGATTCTTTCTTAACCAAATCAAGGAGTCTTTGAGGAACATCGCCATCCTCATTTTCTAACAAATAACCATAAGTGAAATTTTGAAGACTATGTGTAGTCCTTAAGGCTAAACTTTGTAGGTTGGGAGGAGGAAGAATACTTTCATCATCTTCTAGTCCCATACAACCATTAAGCAGCATAGCACTATATTTTAACTCACCAAATTCGTTATTTTGTTCTTGATGAAACCAGCTATGGAAAAATGTAGTATGGAAAATTATATACCTACAAACTTGTTTAAGATTTTCGATAGACTTTTTATCTGGTGTCAAACTATTGGTAATTGGTCTAACTGACTTTATAACCCCATTTACTTCTGCTCTAGGTAGTTTAGAGGAATCAAATTCATTTAAATCAAAGAAAGGAGCATCGTTAAAGTCTTCACGTGTCTTTGTAGTATACTGAACACTATGTTGTACTAAATCTTTAGAGAATGCTAGAATCTCATGCCAGTGTTGCTCGATTTTTTCAAGATTTTCTTGAACAAACTCATCAGTATGTTGGGTTAAAATCTTCCAATACAGGTTGGCACTTTCCGCATAGTAATGTCCTTTATACATAGGTTTTCTAGGCTGCCATCCTGCCCAATCCATCGTACCTAGATTTTCAGGTATCCATTCTAATTGGTCATCCATATTGATGGGTTTAGCTTTTGGAAAGATGCCCGTTTCTCCTCCCAATAGTAAATCCCGACCTTCATCATTGATGTTAATTACTTCTTTTAGATGGGGAAAAATTATTGTTCTTATTGGGTTGAACTTTAAATTTCTAGACATGGACATTGCATATTGCTCCATGTTAAAATGCCCTTCTGATACGTGTCCTTTTAATTGCCCAACCACTCCAAAGTAATAAGCTCTGAATACCCTTTTTGCTTGCATCCATTTTTCGCCATCTTTTGGGGTATAAAATTGCTCTTCTTCCATCGGACTATCAGCCTTCAAATAACGATTACCTTTACTATCTTGCTGTCTTAATTGGATGCCAATTCCAGTTGGCTTAAGGCCATCTTCCGTATTTTGCACCTCCAATCGAAAGTTTGGTAGTTCTAAATGGCCATTAAAATTAAATTTATCCCAGTTATACCCGATGGAGAATTTATCTGCTTGCTTCGGATCTTGTTTAAAGGCTTTGGCTGGGTAAAAACCATTCATGAGCCGCTTAATAAAATATTCATCACTTCTTGTTATTCCCGTTTCTTCTTTTTCTTGTGTGATAGTGAAAGTTTCAGGATATAGTTCTTGAATATCGGTTGCGGAATACTTTTTTCCTCGAAGTACACCCATATGTACTTTGGTGTCCATAGGAGCAAATGTTGATAACGATTTAGCAAAATTAGCTGCTACCCCTGGGACAAAATTTCTCCTTATAGAGGAACGTCTCGAAAAAGGAAATTTAATTTTAGGATTTTCCTTTTCAGAAATGTATTCATAGTATTCAAGTTGAATCGTATGAAAATCGTAGGCCTCCGTCTTTACATTATTTGGACCTTTGATGACTTCAATTATCTGCCTTTTAAACCTTTTTTCCCCATTGATAATTGCGGCTACTGGTGGGTCGAATATTTTTAATTCAAAATCTGGGTTATCTCCTAACCCAGCGTCTTTTGGATCGTAATAAATTTTGAATTCGCCGTTTATATCAGTGATTCCTTTTCCTAAATAATCATCCCCAATAATGTCTCTATCCCATAATTCTACCTCTAATCCTTGAATAGGGGTACTACCATCGTCCGGGTGACAAATTTTTCCAGTAACATGATAGCTTAGATTTCGAGTACCTGCTAAGGATTCTTTTATTTTTAGGATTGCTTCAATTGGAGCAATTCCCATTAGTCTATATTTGGCGAGCTCTTTTAAGAGGTCAGCGTATTCTTTAACTTTACTCATATTGTGATGAATTTTTAAATTTAATTTGACAATCGATGCTTCTACATACAAGAAGCTGTAAAACCTTGAATGGCTAGAGTACTATTATTTTTTAGGCAATACGGGAAAAATTTCTTTGAATGTTTTATTATTCCAACCCACTAAGTGTCTATCTTCAGGTATAATATCCCTAAAAAACACATAGACTCTTTTAGGATCAACTTCTATATATTTTTGAAGAGAGGCCGTAAAACTTCGAGTCAAAGCAGCAGTAATCTCATCATTAAAATCAGTGGCAGTCATTTGAAAAACGGCAACGGCATCGTCCGCATTTCCATTAAAAGACATGCATAGTTTAGAATCTACTGAACCACTAATGAATGAAATTTTATCTCTTTTTTTTATTTCAGCAACACTATTGGTGAGTTCTACAAGTAATTTTTTGGCATTCCTTTTAGATATTTTTTGATTGGTTTGTAAGTGAATAAATGGCATTGGAAGTTTTTTAATATGATTATTGAAATTAAGTTACTATACACTATTTTAAATCCTTGGAATTTCTCTCTTTTAGAGATAATGTTGTTATGTATTGTTTTGAGAGAGTATCTAATTTTAAATAAAACGAATAAATCTTTTAACACTTCCTGTCTATGTAGTAAGATAAAAATTAAATTTACCAATTTTGAAATAGGAACCTGTACAGGAGATCCTCGAAGAGGATGGGCTGAATTTTGTATAGGTTGAAAACCTACCCCATCCGTAAACGATTCACAAACGATGTTTGCTCATAATTCAAAATTCTTCTGATAAATTTATTTT
>CAYMSC010000687.1:0-2809 GCA_964392805.1 uncultured Saprospiraceae bacterium | reverse complement strand
ACCAAATTTGAAAATACCTTTGATGGGATATTTGCCAGCAGCATTGACCCCATGATAGCCTTGCGAAATAATCACTAAAGTATCTTGCAAACCCAAACCTAATTTTTTAGCCAAACCACTTGCCACGATTACAGCGTTATCAGATTCGGTTAAAAATTCCCCTTCGATGATTTTATCGGCGATGCCGGTCAACGCATTTTCTTTTTCGGGGTCGATGCCCAAAACTAGTACTCCCGAAGTCAAATTTCCACTAGAGGCCAGCGCAAAAGATTCAATCCTAGGTACTATGTCTTCTACTAAATTGACCTTTTGGGGTAAAGCGGCTAAAGCAGCATCAAACTCAATCGAATTATCAATCGTTTGGTCATCCCAATAACCGTTGCCATGAATTTGCACATAGCCAAAAAACTGATTAACCGCACCATCAATGACGGTATCCCAAACCCCCTTTTGAAAAGACCGCATAAACGATGCTAAAAAGACGGCAAAAGCAATCGCCCCAATGGTGATAAGCGTCCGTCTTTTGTTTCGCCATATGTTTCGCCATGCTAGTTGTAGGAGCATTTTTTAAGGTTATGAGGTAATAAGGCTAATAAGGTTTATGAGGTTTATAGGGTTTATGAGGCTTGCCGCTTTTCAGGGGATTGAACCTCTCTCTGTCTTTCCGCCTCTCTGCCTTAACTTCGCATTGCTTCTACTGGCTTTAGGTTCATAATAGTGACCAATGGATATAAGGCCAAAACACTTGTAACTAAAAAGATAATTAGCGCTTGAGTAAAGAATATATTCCATTCAAAAGCTGCGGGTAAAGTCCCTTGCAGGCCAAATTTCTCATAGGCTGCGGCGGCTTCTTTACCCATCATTTCGATAGTTAAAGGGTTGACTTTTAAATAATATACAATAGGAACACTCATCAAAATACCGACGACTGCACCGACCATTGCCACCATAATTGTTTCTAACCAGACGATGGAAAACAGCTTCTTTCGTCTCATTCCAATCGCAGTCAATACCCCAAATTCATAACTTCGCTCTTTGGTCATCATGAGTATAGTGCCAAAAATAGCGAAGGAAATCAATAAATAAAGAATGGCAATGAAGATATAATTTCCGCCTTCTTTGAGTAGTCGAGTTTCTACCAATTCAGGCAGGAGTTCCTTCCAGTCCATCAACTCATATTGCTCCATATTGGGGATATAGGCTTGGACATCTGCGATAGCTTCTGGAACACTTTCTTGATTAGGAATTTTTAAAACTAAAGTAGTGACTCGACCTTCTGCACCTAAAAAATGAGCGGCTGTTTCGAGTGGTAGGTACAAGAGACTTTTGTTTAAATCAGGTAAGCCTATTTTAAAAATACCTTTGATGGGATATTTGCCTGCTGAATTGACCCCATGATAGCCTTGAGATAGCAAAATAAGCGTATCATTCAGTTGCAAACCTAGTTTATTAACCAATCCTTCTGCGGCAATCACGGCATGTTCTGCGGGATTCGTTAAATAACTGCCTTCGATTATTTTATCAGCTACTTGGGTTAAATCTTGTTCTTTTTCGGGGTCTATCCCAATTGCTAAAACGCCTGTCGAACGGTCTCCTGCTGCTGCTAAGGCAAAGGTTTCAATTCTAGGAACAACGGCTTCCACTCCTTTAACTTGCTGAGGAAGCACCTTTAATTTATCATCAAATAGAAGAGAGTTATCGATAGACTTTTCTTCCCAATACCCATTGCCATGAATCTGTGCATAGCCAAAATATTGTCGAACTGCTCCATCAATCATGGCATCAAATACCCCTTTATTAAAAGAAATGGCAAATGCTGCGAAAAAAACGGCAAAAGCAATGGCACTAATGGTGATGAGCGTCCGTCTTTTATTCCGCCAAATATTTCGCCATGCGAGTTGTAAGAGCATCTTTTTGTTTATTATGAATAGACTGATTATTAACTGTGCCCTCTACCTTATAAACCTTATTCCCTTATCCCCTCATAAACCTCACTACCTCACCCTTTTCATATTCTGTACAGAGAAGAAATTAGATTTTATCGTTTTATCAAAAGTCATGGATAAGTATTCAATTCTTGTTTTATGCCCTTCTTCTTCGGCAGGAATAATTTCCATCACCAAAGGTAAAGTTCGACCACCTAATTCCCCAATTTGTTTACCAAACATCGTATTTACTAAATAATCATCTTCATCGTAGAATTCGGTTTTTAATTGTAAAAAATCCTTTTGGTCTACCCATATTTTTACTTTTCCCCAGACCACGGCAGCTTCTTCTTTTGGAATCAAAGTGATTTCCCAACAAGTACGGTCTTCGATGACTGTTTCGCCAGTAATCGATTGGTCGTAATCATTGACAATAGAAGATTGCTTGACCAAATCATCATTCGTAAAATCAGACCCCATCCAACTTTGCGACATCATGCTTGGTGGCATTTTAATTACCCGGTCGATAGTCGGTTGCCAATTCCACAGTTCTTTATCTCTTTTTAGAAATGCGGCACCTCTGTCTCTTGCAGGGGCAGTTACTAAAATTAGAGAAAAGTCATCGCCACTAGCCCATGATTTCATCGTCATTTCTCGTGTCCAGTCAGGTCGAATGATAGACATTTTGATTTCGCCTTGGTGATAATCACCTTGTGCTTTTTGATTGGCTTTGTCAATAATCTCTGCCGCAGTCAGGTCTTGTGAAAAGGCGGTTATACTGACGGAGAATAGTAAGCATAAAAGAAAGAATGTATTTTTCATAATAAATTATTTATTGTTATCGGTTTTCTATTGCATGTTAATCTTTTATTAGAAATTAACTG
>CAYMSC010000686.1:0-2812 GCA_964392805.1 uncultured Saprospiraceae bacterium | reverse complement strand
GAATTTATTTTTATCTTACTACTAAGAGCTTCCAGAACTTCAAGTTCTGAAAGCTCTACTCCCCGAATCGTTAAAAACGATACCTTTAATTACTATAATTTTAGTTATTTTTGATACATCTAACCCCTGACTCCTCGTTCCTGTCACCTGTGTAGTTCCAGATTATTTCTTTTTTCGATTAGAATGAATTAGCTTTGGGTCGAATCTTTAGACATACACTCAAACAACTAATACCTATGTTTAGAATTATTACCTTTTGTTTTTTAGCATTTTTTGTAACTAATTTAAAGGCACAGCATACCCTTATCCTTAATCAACAGGAACGAGCAAAAGTGATTGACGACATATTGGAAGACCGATTAGATAACTTACTGCCTGAGCTGATGCGTCGAGAGGGGATTGATATGTGGGTTATTATTTCAAGAGAATATAACGAAGACCCCGTAATGAAAACCATGCTTCCAAGTACTTGGCTTTCGGCTAGAAGGCGGACAATCATGGTTTTTTATGATAAAGGAGAGGAGACGCCTTTAGAAAAAATTGCCATTGCTCGCTACGATGTGGGTAAATTGCTTAAAGGTGCTTGGGATTTGAATGTTTTTCCAGACCAATGGGAGGCTTTGGTAGAGGTCATTAAAGACCGAAACCCTCAGAAAATTGGTATTAACAAATCTGAATATTTTGCTTTAGCGGATGGTTTAGTCAACACGGAGTATGAACAGTTTATGGAAAAGTTACCTGAAAATTTTAAAAATAAGGTGACGACTGCTGAACGCTTAGCCATCGCATGGTTAGAAACTCGTTCGGAAAAAGAATTACAAATCTATCCAATGATTTGTCATCTAGGACATAAAATTTTGCAAGAGGGCTTGTCTGAAAAGAATATACATCCCGGTATTACGACGACGACCGATGTGGAATGGCAATTACGTCAATTAGTTACTAATTATGGTCTAAAAACATGGTTTCATCCCTCTGTTTCTGTACAACGTGCGGCAGAAGGAAATCAAGAATTTTTACGTTCTTTTTCTCGTCGTCCTGACCATGAAATTATTCAAATGGGCGATTTATTGCATGTAGATTTTGGGATTACTTACCTCCGTTTAAATACAGACCAACAGCAACATTTTTACGTATTGAAACCTAATGAAAAAGAAGTACCTGCTTATCTACAAGCTGCTTTAAAAAATGGAAATCGACTACAAGATATTTTGACCACTAATTTTAAAGCAGGAAAAACAGGCAACCAAATTCTATCTGCTTCTCTTGACCAAGCCAAAGCGGAAGGCATTAATGGTTCTATTTATACCCACCCAATTGGTCTGCATGGACATGCGGCTGGACCTGCTATTGGAATGTGGGACAAACAACAAGGAGTGAAAGGTACTGGTGATTATGAACTCTATCCAAATACCGCTTACTCTATAGAATTATTTGCGGCTACGGAGATTCCAGAATGGGGTAAAATCGTTCGAATTATGCTAGAAGAAGATGGGGTCTATGGGAAAGATGGATTTTACTTTTTAGATAATAGAATGGAAGAGATTTTATCTATCCCAAGGAGTAAATAAATTTAATGATTAGGTAAGAAAATAGTAAAGCTAGTGGTCGAATTTATAAGTAGTTGACAATTAAAAGGAGGTTGTTTTTTCGTAAGACAAGGCGAGCGGAAGGAAAATAACCTTAGCTACTTGACTAACGAACAACGCAGTATTACGGAAAAAGAAGCCATTTTACTATCAAGGATTTATAAATCCGACCACTATTTCTTCTGTTGTTGAAGTTTCCGTATAAGGTTTTTTTTCAAAAACAAATGTATTTCTTTCTTTTGCTATCATAAGTTGACATTTTCTTGGCGTTTCTTTTGAAAAATAGCTATTAAAAAAAATTAATTTAACTAGTTATTGTGTGCCTTTTATCTAGTGTAGAGGAGGATTAAATTTTCCTGAACTAGTTTAATTGTAAAGACGCTAAGCTTAACTGTTTTTAATACAAAACTTATCCAGTTTTGGTCTTTATGAAAGTTGATGAAATTTAGAAACTTTTTTGGAGGGGGAGAAGACTTTTGACAGACTGTTTGAATCATTTTTATTGCCCATCAATTCCTAATTCTGTTATTTTAAAAAAGGCATCATCGCACCGAAATCGAGCATAAAGCGCATAATTGCGACTATCCACTGTGTAAATTTCGGTAAGTCGTAGAATCTACTCCTATTTTTGCTTGAAGGTGATTACATTTGTAAAAATAAGAGATAGAGAATAATGTTTAGACAAAATATACCTTTTTGGAAATTTGATTTTTTATAAAAAGATAAACCCTTGGAAAAAATAGATATACAGATTCTTGATACAGATTTAGTACCACAAACTTGTGTTGATTTTGTCACTAATCCTTCATCAGGAGGTATTGATGTATTCATTGGTACGGTTCGAAATCAAACAAAAGGAAAACGAGTTGTTAAACTTGATTTTGAAGCTTATATTCCTATGGCGATTTCTGAAATGAAGAAAATTGCCGTTCGAGCGTGTGAACAATGGCCGATTGAAAAAATATCCATCCACCATAGGGTAGGGACTTTAGCGATTGAAGGTATTGCAGTTGTTATTGCAGTGGCAACCCCTCACCGAAAAGCCTCTTTTGAAGCTTGCCAATTTGCTATTGATACCTTGAAAGAAACGGTGCCTATTTGGAAAAAAGAGTTTTTTGAGGATGGTGAGGTTTGGGTGGCGGCGCATCCTTAGTAATTTTCAATTTAGAATTTTCAATTTTCAAAACGCTTTATTGTAGCTTTAGCCTTAGAGCCGACGAAAA
>CAYMSC010000685.1:0-2814 GCA_964392805.1 uncultured Saprospiraceae bacterium | reverse complement strand
TCTTCCAATTTCCCCCCAATTTAGGAGTAATACCTATTTAATAGTATAAATAGTATCATTTATTTGCATCAATCTAAAGCGATTTGGCGTAAACATATGGTGATTTGGCGCAATATTTGTTAAAATCTTTTACATTTGCACCAATTGTTACTAATCAATTGATAATTAAGGACTTTTATATTATTATGTGTAATATATTTCACCCAGTTACGAATCGGAATAATACTTACCTGCATAACTCGGCAATGTATTCTTGTTGCTGTTTGACTTTTCATTTTTTTAAAACTTTTCTGTTTTTAGTTATTTTAGTGCCACCGAAAATTACCAAAAATTACTAAAAGCATACTTTAAAGACATCTTTCACTTTCCCATGATAATAGTGAATACCAAAAACCGTAATATGCCGCACCCATTACATAATTCAAAAATTAATGGTAAAATGAATCTTCCTTCATTTCAATCCTTGTTCCTAAAATACTTGAACAAGTCAAAAATTCTATGTTTATTATTATTGTGCTTAGGGTTTTATAGCAATAATATAACTGCACAAACTTTTGCAACTCCTCAAGATACAATTGATGTAATTATTCCAGCAAATGATAATAAAGGAGTGGTTACTGGGCAGCAAATACATGATGCTCTAAATCCTAGTGATTTATTATTTTTTGATAATATTGATACTACTAGCTTTAATGGGGTAGACACTATAATCAGAGATACTACTTTTATTCCAGATAATAATACGCAAATATTTTTTGTCGGTTGTGATACTGCTGTTTTTACAGGTGACCGAACTAGGAAGTATGGTATAGATAATCAATTAGATACCCTTAGTGATTTGATGACGGTCACATTTTTCTCCTATTTTAATCTGGCTAACGATGCAAGAACGGATTCGCTAAGGTTTGGTAGTATGGGACCTGTTAGCAACCCTGTTCTCTCTGGCTCAGGCGCAAGTGTAACGGCTGTTTTTAGAATTATTGATAATACGCCGCCTGTTGCTATGTGTACTCAAGGAAACGCAATGATGCCGACTGAAGTTCAATTAGATACCTTTGGAATAATTACTGCAAGTCAGCTAAATTTAAATAGTTCGGACAACTGTACTCCTGTAGGCTTACTAACCTTTTCTATAAGCCCTAGTACTATTCAATGTGATTCTATTAATGGAGGAACATTTCCAGTAACGCTTACTGTCACGGATGCGGCTGGGAATTCAAGTACCTGTATTGATAATTTTGTGACTGTTATTGACTCTCTTGGTCCAATTATCCAAAACGTACCACTAGATGATACATTGACTTGTTTAGACATTATTCCAGCACAAGCCGTTTTAACGGCTTTAGATAATTGTTCGCCAGTTCCAATGGATTCTATTCAAATGTTTATGATGTCTAATCGTCCAGATACCATAACTTCTCCGACTGATACGGTAACTATCGATTCATTGGTAAGAGATTCTGCCTTTTATAATTTTGATATTACTTATAAATGGGTGGCAACAGATACTTCTGGCATTGTTGGAGATACCGCTATACAAGTAATTAGCGTTAGAGATGTTACACCTCCTACTACTACTTTTACTTCGCCTCTTTTAGTGCCAACTAGTGCAAATGCGACTACTTGTAGTGCGAATGTAACCTTAGACTTGGCAGCTAACGTAATGGATGATTGTTCTATGGATTCGCTTAAATATTTAGCGATTGCTGATAGTAATTTAGTAGTCATCCATGATACTTTAGATATAGTGAGCTTCAATGTTCCAATGGGAGATACTACGGTATTTATTATAGCAGAGGATTTTTCAAATAATCGAGATACATTTGAAATTTTGATTCTAGTTGATGATAATACAGAACCAACGCCAAGATGTAATAATGCCGTTTCTATTACGATTAATGCTTTTGGTTTTGCAGCAATCGATAGCTCGGTGGTTAATTTGAATTCGATAGATAATTGTACCGCAGCTAATGACTTAACATTTCAATTAAGCCAAGATACTTTTACTTGTAGTGATATTGGACAGGCCATTAATATTTTTATGACAGTTACGGATGAAGCGGGTAATACTGGAACTTGTATATCTATGGTAACTGTGCGTGACTTTGCTGGTACAGGTTCTTTTTCTTGTCCTGCTGATGTGACTATTGCATGTGATGCCTCAACTGCTACTTCAAATACAGGCGAACCAACATTAATGGATGTTTGTGGAGATAATAGCAGTTTAACATTTAATGATAATATAATAGCGGGACCGGGCGGAGCTGGTAATATTTGTCAAATTATTGAAAGAACTTGGATTGTAACAGATACCTTTGGTGTTGTTACAACTTGTACTCAACTTATTAATTTAGTGGATAGTATTGCACCTGTATTAATGCAAAGCTTTAATGATACAATTGTTGCTTGTATTGCAGATGCGATTACTGCGGATTCCATTTTAGCGACAGATAATTGTGTGGCGAGTACTTATGTGCAAGCAAGTAACCTTTTCACAATTGGATCAGATACTATCGTTTTAAGAAAAATTTGGACTGCTTCTGATAGTTGTAGTACAACGGCTGATACGCAACTTATCAAAATTGTAGATGTTTTAGCTCCAACAATTGCACTCCCAACAGATACTTTTGTTTTTAATACAAATAATTTAGCACCTGATTCTTGTGGTGTTTTTGTTAATATAGACTTTGCTCAGTTTGTTACAGATTGTAATGCCTCTTTAGGCTTAAGAGTTGGACATAGTGGTCAAGATAGTACTGCAATATTATCTCAAATTTTCCCTGTTGGAGAATTTCCATTGACAGTAACGGCTAG
>CAYMSC010000684.1:0-2842 GCA_964392805.1 uncultured Saprospiraceae bacterium | reverse complement strand
ATAGGCACTTTTCTTAGAATATCTTTATAAATAATAGGTTTTGCGACTTATTTAGATAACTGCTTGGAATTTATAGCCTAAAGAAGGATTTTCTCTATTTGGACCAAATTGATAACAATAAACCTTTTATTGATTCATAGATGAAATGGTCGATATTTTTTATTTGTTGTCAGTTGTAATCAATTAATTAGAACAACTGCCAACTGCTCTAGTTTTGAGCATTCATCTACTACTGATTTTCCTCCTGCCCTCTAGTCATCAACAAAATCAAATTTGCCAACAAAAGCGAAGTTAAAATAGACCCTGGAATATCAAAAGGCATCATTTCATAGCCAAAGAATACGGCAATCGTAAAGCCAACCATCAATCCGCAGATAATCATGCAGAAATATTTTAAGAAAAGTTTTTTGTCGAAGTATAGCATAGTAAAATGTTCTCTTTAAGGGAATGAATTAATAATTGTTGTAATCTTATTAACGCAAAGTTCGTGCTATTTTAGAACATATCAAATTTTAGAAATGTGTTTTATATAATAAACATCATTTTTTGAAAATAAATTTTACTCAGACAAAAAAATCTGATTAATTAAATTGTCAAAAATATTATTTTTAGGCAAATATTCCGCTGCCTCCCGACTAAAGTTGCCCTTCGGCGGGACAGGTCTGACGGCCTTATCTACAATCGCCGGAGGCGTATTAATAAAGGAACGAAGCTGAAATCTCGCACCAACATGCAGCCTTACATTTAATTCTAACATTTCAACTTTTACACGATGAAAAAATTATTCTTTTTATTAATGCTAGCATGGGGAGTGATAAGTGGTTGTACTGCTCAAAAAACAGTAGAACAAAAAGAGACTACAGTTGCTAAATCCCAAAAGACTTTGCCAGAACAATTAGCCCAAGCTCAATTAGATGCTTACAATGGACATGATTTAGAAGCTTTCCTAAAACCCTATGCGGAAGATGTCAAAATCTATCAATTTCCTAATACCTTACAACTTGAAGGCAAGGAAACCATGCGAAAAAACTATCAATTTCTGGAAACTACCCCGGATTTACATTGTGAATTAGTAAATAGAATCGTGCAAGGAAATACTATAATTGACCATGAAAATGTAACGGTTGATAAGGAGAAACCACCTTTTAGAGCGATTGCGATTTATAAAATTAAAGACGGAAAGATAGCGGAAGTTTACTTTATTCAGTAGGATAATTACTGCTCATTTCCCTTATTCATTCTATCAAATATGGTAATACTCCCTGCCACCGCCACATTAAGAGAAGTTGCACCAGGTAGGACAATTAAATCATGGCATTTATTGCTGAGTGCATTAGGGAGTCCAGCATCTTCTGAGCCTAAAATGTAAACGGCTCGGTTAGGGTGCTTATACGCTTTGATAGGAATGGCTTTTGGGTTCATTTCAATGCCTACCAATTGGCAACTGTAAGGCACACAGTCCAAAAAAGATTCCAATGTCGCATATTGAAATAAAGGAATTTTAGCCCATACTTTTAGCACATCTGTACTTTTCTTTTTATACCTCGCTCCAATCACAAAAATAAAACTAGCTTTATAAATATAGGCAGTCCTCCACAGTATGCCGATATTTTCCCAAGTTTTGGGCTGATAAATGCCTATGCCGAAGTAACTTTCCTCTGCGATGTCCCATTTTCTTTTCATAGGTGTTAATGTACGAGGTGAATTGAGTTTTAATTTTTATTAAACTAGAGTAATTATTGGGGAAATAGGAAAGGAGTAAATTTAATGAAAACTTTGCTACTTTAATAATATGGCAACCTGTTCTAATAATTGCTTTTTATCAGCATTACTAACATTCACCAAAAAATAACCATTGTGACCTTGCAATCCTTCCAATCGGAATAATAGCCAGCGGAATACTCAAGCCAATTAGGACACTATTAAAATAAGGTTTCCCTTTTTTGGTATAGGCTACTGTTAGTTTACCCAATAAAATAGTCCACCAAAGAGGAATAAAAATATGCAGGGAAACTCCGAAAAACCAAAAACTGCCTATTGAAATAGGATAAAACGGCGAAACGTAAATGGTTTCATAAACATTAAATAAAAAGCCACTGGCAAAAATAGCGGGCAAGGAATATTCTACCCACTTGGGTAATACCTTTCTATAGCAATACAAAAGCATTGCACTATTTAAAATAACCAAATAAATCGCCAACCAATTAGTTGAGACATCAAAAACGGGAATCAGTTGATTTAGAGAATAGGCACTGGTGTTGCCAATCAGTAATAATAAGATATTTTGATGCCGATTTGGAAATTTAAACCGCTTTCTATCCATAACTAACAAGAAAGTCACAAAACATAAAAAGTTAACGAAAAATGGGATAGGATTATCAGCAGAATTAAAACTAGAACTTCCACTTAGCGAATTTGTCAAAAATAAATTGAGGGCAAAGACAATAAAGCCGAAGATAAAAAGGACTAGACCGATTTTGAATTTTGAGTCTTGAACGAGATTTTTCATAAGGTGTATTTAATTAATTGAAAGTACTTTTTTTTTCAAAGTTAAATTTTAAACGGGATAATTGCAAATTTATTATAGGTTATTGGTACATGATTGACGGCAAACGGTACAAGGTCAAACTGGAGGGAATGAGAATATAAGTTTTTGTACCTAATAGTGTTTATTCTAAACAAAATCGTATGGCGAAATTTGAACCCTGAAAATCAAAGAGTTAACGAGATTCAAAATTCAACATTCAGAATTAAGTCTAATGATATAATATAATATTGGTTAAATTTATTTCTCTACCGTACACTTTTTGAAAACGCCGCCTAAGGTAGCTAAAACAAGGGG
>CAYMSC010000683.1:0-2858 GCA_964392805.1 uncultured Saprospiraceae bacterium | reverse complement strand
TAGAACCAAAATAAGCTCGTCCAGATGACCAACTTATTATTTCGTCGTTACTAAGCACAAATTTTAATATTTGAAAACTACGGATAATTCCGAATTAACTTTTTTTGCACTAAAAATTAGTGCTATTCTGGTGTTTTCCCCCTTTGGAGGGGGCTAGGGGGAGGATAATTTAAAATCTTTACTGAAATTTTAGCTCCTTCCTCCCCCCACCCCCTCCGAAGGGGGAGAATATCCTGCAAATGCTTATCTTTTGTATTAAAAAAAATGTTCATTTACAAAACTATTATCCATAGTTTTCAATTAATTCTAAAAAATAAAACTGACAATGAATAAATACATTACTAAAATCGTAGGTATTTTCCTTTTAATGACTTTTGTTAATGCTATTTTTGGTCAGCGTAGACCAAAAATTGATTCTTCCTTGGTTATGGATTTTGAGCAATACGACCCTGTTTCTACACTCGTCGTTCCTGAAAATCCAGTTACTAGTGCGAAGTTCAAATTTGTAGACATTCACAGTCATCACTGGCGTATTAATGATGAAACCTACTTTGATAAGTTATTTGCAGAAATGGATACCTTGAATATGGGCGCCTTGGTCAACTTGAGTGGTCGAGGAGGGAAGCGACTCAAAAATATGATGGATATTGTCAATAAACATCCCCAAAAAGACCGTTTTATTGTTTTTACGAATATTGAATTGCGAAGTATAGATGACCCCGATTGGACGGAAAATACCGTCAAGCAAATTGAATATGATGTTGCTGCGGGCGCTAGAGGATTAAAAATCTATAAAAGTCAAGGAATGAATAATGTCGATTCTTCTGGGAATCGAATTGCTATTGACGACCCTAGAATTGACCCCGTATGGGCAAAATGTGGCGAATTGGGTATTCCTGTCCTAATTCACTCTGCGGACCCTGCTTCTTTTTGGCAACCACATGATGAAAAAAATGAGCGGTGGTTAGAATTGAAATTGAGACCAGGTCGAAAGCGAGACCCTGCGGTATTTACTTTTGAGCAAATTATTGGGGAACAACACCATATTTTCCAAAAGCACCCAAAGACCACCTTCATTGCAGCTCATATGGGATGGTATGCCAATGATTTAAAGTATTTGTCCACCTTAATGGATAAAATGCCCAATATGTATGTAGGGATTGGTGCAGTTATTGCGGAATTAGGAAGACAGCCGAGAATGGCCAATTGGTTTTTTGAAAAGTACCAAGACCGTATTCTTTTTGGTAAAGATTCTTACAAACCGAAAGAATTTCCTACTTATTTCCGTGTTTTGGAAACAGCAGACGAATATTTCCCATATTATAAGAAGTATCATGCTTATTGGAGAATGTATGGCTTAAATTTGCCTGACGAAATACTGAAAAAGGTTTATTATAAAAATGCGCTAACTATTATTCCTAATTTATCACCAAGTTTGTTTGAAGAGGAATGATACTATACTAGAAACGGGATAAATTTGTGAAAATTAATTTAGAAGTCAGAAGTCAGACCATCTATTTCATAGATTGTCAGAAGTCAGACAAATCAGAATTAAACAATTGATTACCATTTTTCATGCTTTTAAAATCTGACTTCAGACAGAAAAATGTAATTTTTCTGTCTGACTTCTGACCTCTTTTCAAAATCACTTTTTTATCTCTTTTGGAGTATAAATAATTTCTCTTAACACCCACAACCGACAACCGATAACTTTAAAAAATGATTTTCGAAAATCACGAAATCAATATTGATGCCTTACCCAAAGTAGAAACAGGAACGTTTCAACAGTTGGACGAAAACTATCTAGTGGTTAGATATATTGGTAGTTTTATATTCTTTCTTATAATGGGCTTTGGGTTGATAATGTCTTATTTTTTGACGGACGTAACAGAAGTTCCTGGCCTTTTTTGGGGCTTGGTCGGCTTGTGGATTGTTTGGGCAATCACCTCTTTTGTTTTAACGAATTTGGGCTATAAAGTTCGTGGGTATATTTTGAGAGACAAAGATTTAGTCCATCGAAAAGGCGTTATTTTTAAGACTTTAACCACGATACCTTTTAATCGAGTTCAGCATTGCGAGGTCAGTCAAGGCATTATTCAAAGAATGTTTGATTTACATACTTTGCAAATCTTTACGGCAGGTGGTAGTAATAGTGATTTATCCATTCCAGGATTAAAAGCAGATACTGCTCAGCGAATTAAAGAATTTATTATTAATAAAACAGTGCTGGAATCGGAGGTGTTAGCATCAGATAAAGCAGCGCAAGCACCCGAAATACCTACGGAGCATCAAGAAGAAGTATTGCCTAAAGAAACACGCTAAGTACTCAATAAGGATAACTGGTAGTACGGACTTTAGTCTGTCGGGTTCACAAGCCTTTAGGCTTGATTCGTTAGGTAAGGGATTTAGCAAAAAATAACCTACGCAGTCTTATTAGGAGTATTGGAACACATGAACAAACGCTGTTTGTGAACCGCATGCGGATGGGATGGCTAATAGATTCAACGGTTTCTTTACTTGATTTGCTCTAGGTCTCCGAAGTTTCGGAGCAGGCTGTGTTCTTTTTTGCATAGGTTATTTTTTTCGTTTTCCCTAAAGTGATAAAGTCTAAAGACCATAGCCGTCAGGCTATCGATTTGAAATTGCTAATTTTTAAAGCTAGACACGTTGAAAACGTGAAAAATATTGATTTGAAGATGAAATCTTCAAATATCGAAACCAGTATAAATCGTTGGTTATCAGAAACATTTTTCTTAGCCTGACGGCTATGGTCTAAAGACTTTTAAAGTAATTTGTCACTAAATCATTGCTTCTCAAGCAAGATGCTTGAGCTACGAATTATGATTAATGCAAAAATT
>CAYMSC010000682.1:0-2860 GCA_964392805.1 uncultured Saprospiraceae bacterium | reverse complement strand
CTCAAATTTCATTTTTCGTTTTTTTTAGTCCTAAATCCATATTTCACATCAAACCCATGTTGTTTTATTTTATCTATATCCGATAATTTATTTTCTATGGATTCTCTTTTTGTTAGTACACCTCCTAAGTATTGGGCAATTTCTTGAAAAGCACTATATGAATCTTTAACACGATAAAACTCTAATGCTTTCAATGATGGATTTAATGCTACATAAAGTCCATTTCTTCTATAAATTAAACTTTTATCTATCCCTAAAGATTGAATCCCATCATAGTAGTCTTTAAATTTCGATATAATTTTCATAATTTCTACGTATTTCTATTTCAAATAGAGTAAAAGTGATTTTCTTATGAAATGCGATAAAAATAAATTCAGATTCTGTCAAAACAAAAATTAGGACTGCTAAAGTTCCTTTTTTGAACACTTTCCCTATTTTTAAAATACTCGTGTTCCTCCAAACTCAAAATCTTCAAAAAGAAATCAGAATTACTACTCTAATTTCCCCTTATCTTTGCAGTCTAAAAATAAAATAACAGATTACCTGACTTGACAATAGACCAATTTACAATGAAGAAGATTTTTTATCTTTTCAGCACCTTCTTTTTATTCGCTATTTCCTTGAATGCCAATGGAGACAAGGGAATAAAAAACAACGGAGGAAATGACCGCCAACAAGCATACCAACTTCAAATCAATAAGACTTCCGAAAAAATTAAATTAGATGGGCAATTGGATGAAGCCGTCTGGCAAAATGCCGATGAAGCCTCTGATTTTTGGTATAGCTTTCCCATAGATGATAAACATGCGGAGTTAGCTACAAAAATTAAGGTGACTTACGATGACAACTTTATTTATGTGGCAGCGACCATGCACGACCCTAATGGAACAATCATTCAAACTTTAAAAAGGGATGTCGATTTTTGGAGTGGAGATAATATTGTCGTTGTTTTAGACCCACTAAATCAAAAAAGTAGTGGGTTTATGTTCGGGGTCAATCCTTATGGGGTGCAAATGGAAGGTTTGCTAACAGGTGATACAGGTTCCAGGGGGAGTCGTCCTGGAAGTGGGGCAATGAATGACCGTTGGGACAATAAATGGTATTCTAAAACAACTTTAGGTGCTGATAATTGGGTGGCAGAAATTGCCATTCCTTTTAAATCTTTGCGATATGATGAAACCAAAACCACTTGGGGCATCAATTTTATCCGGACAGAAGCAAGCGATAATAGTTTTCATACCTGGTCCCAAGTACCTGTTCAATTTAGGTCTGTAGATTTGAATTATACAGGCGCTTTAATTTGGGACAAAGCGCCTAAAAAAACCAAAGGGAATATAGCAATTATTCCTTATGTTTCTGGTTCAACTTTTAGAGATTTTGAGGCTGGTACGCCAAGAGACAATAGTATAAATATTGGGCTTGATGCTAAAATCGCCGTTACCTCTTCTTTAAATTTAGATGTCACTATCAATCCTGATTTTTCGAATGTAGAAGTGGATGAACAAGTAACCAATCTAACTCGATTTAATATTCGACTACCCGAAAAACGACTTTTTTTCCTAGAAAACACCGATATTTTCGAGGATTTTGGTAATTCTTCCGCTCGCCCTTTCTTCTCTCGTCGAATTGGTATTGATGAAGATGGAAATGCCCAACCCATTTTGTATGGTCTTAGATTGACGGGTAATGCGACTAAAAGTTTGCGAGTTGGCCTACTAAATATGCACACTAAAGAAACCGAGGAACAACCAGGACAAAATTATACTGCTGCTGCTTTTCATCAACAAGTTTTTGGTCGTTCGGTTATTAAAGGATTTTTCACGAATCGGCAGGCCTACCAAGATGCTGAATTTTCGAGTACGGATTATGGTCGAAATGCAGGACTAGAATTCAATTATTTATCCACCAATAATAAATGGCAAAGTTGGGCAGGCTATAATCATTCTTTTAGAGAAGGGATTACGGATAAAAATTATTATTACAAAGGAGGTGTTCGATATAGAGATAGAAATTGGTCTGGGTTAATCAATTATTATGAAGTGCAAGACCAATATTTTGCCGATCTAGGTTTTCTTAATCGCTTAAACCATTTTGATGCAGTCCGAGATACCACTATTAGAATCGGTTTTGGCTCTTTATTTTCAGACATTGCCTATACCATTTATCCTAAAAAAACAGGAAATATTACCTCCCAACAATTTAGTATCTTCAATTGGTGGGTGACCAAAGCCGAGGGTGGTGACTTATTGGAACGAACCAATGCAGCTTCTTATCGTCTCAGTTTTAGAGGGAGAAGTTCCTTTTCTGTCCGTTATTCCAACAGTGCCATAGACCTCCAATTTCCCTTTAGTTTTACGGATGGTGAACCGCTACCTGCCCAAAAATATACCACTAATAATCTACGAGTGGAATATCGGTCTGATAGTCGAAAAGTCTTTTCCTATGAAGCAGAATTAAGATATGGTGGCTTTTATAGCGGTACTCGAACTGGCGTAGAATTAGAGGGTAATTTCAGAGTACAACCTTGGGGAAATTTTGGCTTAAAATTCGCTTATAATGACTTACAGTTTGGAGGTGTTTTTGGCGAAAGTCAATTATTCTCTGTAAGTCCAAAAATAGAAATCAGCTTTTCCAATAATCTTTTCTGGACGACTTTTGTCCAATACAACACCCAAGCAGAAAATTTTAATATTAATAGCCGCTTGCAATGGCGATTTGCGCCTTTATCGGATATTTTCTTAGTGTATACCGATAATTACTTAGTAGAAACAGACGATACGGTGAGTGATTTTAGGATTCAGAATTTTGCACCTAAAAATCGGGCTTTTGTTTTTAAGGTGAATTATTGGTTTAGTTTGTA
>CAYMSC010000681.1:0-2875 GCA_964392805.1 uncultured Saprospiraceae bacterium | reverse complement strand
AAACCGATTTCTTAAGAACACAAGCACGATAAATTAAGAATACGAAAAGCCGTTTGCTCTATAAAGTAAACGGTTGTTTTTTTTAGCACAATGGCTTAAAAACGCACGATGCGATATTTCAAGATTGTATCTTGAAATCACTATCTTTCATGATTTTATCATGTCTAGCTCAACTACCCAAAAGCCTGCTGGTTAGAATTAGCACCTTTTAAGTAACTGTAATACCAGCAGATTGGTCAAGTACTGATTGAAAATTGAAAATTGTCCCTTGAAAATTGAAAATTACAAAGTCTTTATCTCACTCACCAACTTCTGCAAACTATCTTTAGCATCTCCAAACAACATCTTATTCTTATCGTGGAAAAATAATTGGTTTTGAATACCTGCATAACCAGGACTCATACTACGTTTCATCACAATTACATGCTTCGCTTCCCAGACATTTAGAACAGGCATACCATAAATTGGACTACTCGGCTCATCCAAAGCAGCAGGATTAACGACATCATTGGCTCCGATAATGACCACCATATCTGTATTAGGAATTGCTGAATTAGCATCTTCTAAGTCTAATAATTTAGGATAGGGGACATCAGCTTCCGCCAAAAGGACATTCATATGTCCGGGCATTCGACCTGCTACGGGGTGAATGGCATATTTGACATCAACACCATTTCCTGATAATAAATCATCTAATTCTTTAACTACTTTTTGTGCTTGAGCAACTGCTAAGCCATAACCTGGAACAATCATAACTGATTGAGAATAAAAGAGTTGGATAGCGGCATCATTGATGGTTACGGTCTTAGCTACTTGGTCTCCATCTACCCCTTTAATTGCCGCAGCACCACCGCCAAATCCACCAATGAGGACATTAAATAGGGAGCGATTCATCGCTTCACACATCAAGACGGTCAAAATAACCCCTGCCGCACCTACTAAAATACCACCGACTAACATGATATTATTATTGTAAATTAAGCCTGCGGCAGCAGCGGATAAACCAGTAAAGGAGTTTAACAGCGAAATTACTACGGGCATATCTGCTCCACCAATTGGTGCAACAAAAGAGAATCCATAAACTAAGGCAAGGACCATTAAACCGATAGCTGCTGTTATACCCAAACCTACACCACCCGTAAAAACATAGGCAGTTAATCCAATGGTTGCGGCTAATAAAATATAATTGACAATATGATGCTTGGGCAAAGTCACTTGGCTATCCCATATCAAACCTTGCAATTTGGCAAAGGCTAACATACTTCCTGTGAAAGCTATCGCACCAATCAATAGGGTTATCAGAATAATAAATAATTGCCCCCTATTCATCTGAGTACTTCCATCGTAATAATGGATTAACTCCGTCATCGCTAAAACGACTGCACAAGCGCCACCTAGCCCATTAAAAATGGAAACCATTTGGGGCATCGCTGTCATCTGAACTCGCTTGGCTGCAAAAAAACCGATAATACTTCCGATAAGCATTCCGCCAATAATCCACGCATAATTATTAGCCGCACCGGTCATGGGCAAAATCATCGTTGTAATAATGGCAACACCCATACCTAAAGCGGCTAATAAATTACCTTTTTTGGCAGTATCGGGCGTACTCATTTGGCGCAAGCCCCAGACAAAGGAAGTTGCACCGAATAGATAAGCAAGATTTACAATTGAACCTAACATTTATAGTTGTTTGTTTAGTAGAACAGAGAATAGAGACCGTTTTACTGAGAGAATAGAGACTTTACTAGTGAAAATTACTAATTGTAAATCTTTGATACGCTCAATTCCAACCCCAAAATATTTTCCTCGCTCTAATCAGAATTTTAATGACTACTTTTTTGTCGACTAACACCGATTAAAGCACCAATGAATGTAGCGACAAAAAGCCACCCAATAACATGCGACATTTCAATATTTTTATTAATCAACCATTCTCCTGCAACTAATAATAGAAGGGAGAGCATGGTAATTATGCTAAATATTTTTAAAAAAGAGGTATTCATAAATTTTCCATTTTTCTTGACCGACGATAACTTAAATAGGCAGCCACTAAAATAAATAGTGGAGCACTTTTCCTTAAATCAAAGTCAAATCCCATTAAATAATCAAATGCTGTAGTTAGCACGCCAAAAAGGACTAGGTACAAGACAAAAAGCTTTAAAAATAATTGATTCTGTGTGCTCATTATTAATAAGGTATAGAGGTTTAAAGGTATAGGGGTTTACTACTGGACAAAAGAGGTCAGAGGTCAGACCGAAAAATTACATTTTTCTGTCAGAGGTCAGAATTTAAAAATGCAAGAGCCTGACAATCAGTATTTTAAGCCTATATTGTCTGACTTCTGACAGTCAATGAAATTGACGGTCTGACTTCTGATTTCTAAAATGTCCAGTAGTGTATATAGGGGTGTATAGATGGAGCAATAAGCTGGATTTACAACCTATTATTCATCACTTGCCTCTATTTTTTCTTCTTTTTAAACATTTCTAACATTCTATCGGTCACAGCATACCCACCCACCACATTCACCATTCCTAAAATGACTCCTAGTGTACCGAGTGACAAAGTCAAAATATCATCAGGTTCAGCTTGTCTAATTAAAAGGATAGCTCCGATGATAACGACCCCACTAATTGCATTCGCACCAGACATTAAAGGCGTATGTAAGACCGTTGGTACTTTAGAAATGACTTCAAATCCTAGTATTATCGTAAATACTAGCAGATAAATCATAATTAAATTGCTATCTATAAATTGTAATATGGATTCCATGTTATTTTAAGTTTCTGGAGATTTAATTTATTATACAGATAAGTCGTTTTAGTTCCTTAGAAATTATTTTCTGCGCAAACTTGGCAAGAGTTACCTCTAA
>CAYMSC010000680.1:0-2878 GCA_964392805.1 uncultured Saprospiraceae bacterium | reverse complement strand
TAACTCTAATCTTTGGTAATTTAGACAATCAACAGTATATTTTAGTACCCTCTGACATTTTACTCCTTATCCTTGACTCCTAAATAGTCACCATTTTTTTCTATTTTGTGAACAATAAATCCACAAAAATGAAAAATATTTTTTATTACTCCCCAATTATTAGCTTTCTGTTTTTAGCCTGTGCTAATCCATCCTCTAATTACGATAGTTATCCCATTGCTAAACACATCAATGCCAAAGTCAAAGGGTTTGAAATCCAAAAAATTGCGGGAGGAACAGGAGAATTTTTATCCATCAATATAGACCCACAAGGTAGATTGTTGGTTTCTCCCCGCAAAGGAAAGTTGCTTCGATTTGCGATAGGAGAAAGCCAAGAAGATTTGCAAATAGATACCTTGGATATTGGTGTGAGCGACTGCCAAGGGCTTTTGTATGCCTATAATCATTTATACATGATGGGGAGTGGACCCAATTTGAAGAGAGGTATTTTTAGGTTAAAAGATGAAGATGGAAAAGGAAATTTTGGGACACCTATCTTAATGAAAGAATTCCCCAAAAATGGAGACCATAGTGGGCATACTTTAGCCCTTGGTCCAGAAGGAATGATTTATTTTTTGACGGGAAATAATAATGAACCGCCAACAGGAGATAACGTAACATTTGTCAATAAAAATTGGGAAACGGACCAAATTCAACCTGTTCGGACTATTTTTGCTACCAATCAAAAAGCACCGGGAGGATATGTCTTGAAAACAGATTCTATCGGTAGCTATTGGCAATTTTTGTCTTATGGTTTAAGAAATCCCTACGATATGGCATTTAGCCCAGCAGGAGAGTTATTTACCTATGATTCGGATATGGAATGGGATTTTAATTTGCCTTGGTATCGAGCAACAAGAGTTAATCATTTGGTATCGGGTGGAGATTATGCTTGGCGAGAAGGTACTGCTAAACGATACGACTATTATCCTGATATATGGCCATCCGTTAAAGATTTTGGGAGAGGTTCACCAACGGCAACTTTGTTTGGAACGGGAGCAAAATTTCCCAAAAAATATCAACAGGCGCTCTTTTGTGGCGATTGGTCTTATGGTAAAATTTTTGCTTTGCATTTGACGCCTAATGGCGCCAGTTATACAGGAGAATATGAAAATTTCATAAGCGGACAACCTTTAAATATTACCGATATGGTGGTCGGACAGGATGGTGCTTTATATTTTACAACAGGCGGTAATGGAACAGATACAGGTTTATTTAGAGTTGTTTATACTGGAAAAGAAAATACCGCCCCAACGAGTGCGCTTATTGGAAAGGAGCGGGATAAAGACCTAAGAGCCTTACGAAAACAATTAGAAAAGTGGCATTTTTCGGATACTGGAAAAGGCGTTGAATTAGCCCTTCAACACATTGGACATGAAGACCGATTTATCAGAAATGCTGCAAGGGTGATTATTGAAAATAGTGACCTTCAAAACTGGTTACCTGCTTTTAAAAAAGTGCGCTCTTTTAACGAAGAAGTTACTTTATTGACTGCTTTAATCAGAGTGGATTCGACAAATGAACATGCCCAAATGATTGCTAACCGCTTACAGACTTTTGATTTAAAACATTTGAATGAAACCGAACAACTAGCCATCATCCGACTCTATGAACTAAGCTTGGTTAGAAATCAACAACCGAGTGAAAATATCTTACAAACTGCTTATGCAAAATTGAATGATAATTTTCCAACGGACAATGATACCGTCAATAAAGAGCTTGCTAGAACCATAGGTTTTTTAGCGAGTCAGTTAACAGAGAATGAAGCATTTATTACCAAAACTATAGATCAGATAGAATCTACTAAAAATAAGGAGCTATTTATTCATTATTTATCGGTGTTGAGAAGGGTGAAAAATGGGTGGTCAATCGACCAGCGCTTGGCATGGCAATATTGGTTGAAATATGGACAAGATAATTTAAGTGGTGGCTCCTTATTTGGGTACTTTTTAGGAGAGATTAATACCCAATTTGAAAAGACATTAAGTGCCGCTGAAAAAAGACAACTAGTTAAATTGGACCCTAAACCAATAAATAAAATTGCGGTTGGTCCAGTTCCACCCAAGCCGAAACCTGCCCCTTCTATTTTTGCGAACAATGGAAGCAATTATAATTGGAAATATGATAATTTAAGTTATTCTTTAGAATTGGTAAGTAGTCCTAGATTTCAACTAGAACGGGACTTTAATCGAGGGAAACAAATGTTCCAAAAAGGACAATGCTACAACTGTCACTATATGTATGACAAAGGTGGAAACTTTGGACCAGACCTAACGACTGCTGGTAATACTTTTTCGACAGAAGATTTATTGACCGCTATTCTAGCCCCTTCCCAAGACATTAGTAGCCGATTTCAAGCCACAAAATTTACCTTAAAAAGTGATGATTTTATCCTTGGCAGAATTGTGAATGAAAATGACGAGAATTATGTACTGCAATTGGGCTTTGAACCAAGCAATACGGAAGAATTATTTAAAAAAGAAGTCAAGTCTACCGAACCTTCTACCATATCAGAAATGCCTAAAGGATTAATTAATACCATGAATAGGGAAGAGGTGCTAGATTTACTTTATTTTATCATTGAAGTAGCGGGGCGTAATAAAGGAGAAAGTCAGGTGGCGATTCACGAAGAAAAATCTGTTTTTTTAACGGGGGATTCTACCTTAATTGAATTGGTGGATTATTCCAATCAAGCTAATATATTTTACACGACCGATGGTACAGACCCTAGCAAAGCGGGTACAAAATATACCGTTCCATTTTATGTAAAAAATACCACCCTAATTAAAGCCATTTCTAGTTTTGAAGCGGTAAAAAGTGAAATAGTTCAAAGAACCGT
>CAYMSC010000679.1:0-2889 GCA_964392805.1 uncultured Saprospiraceae bacterium | reverse complement strand
AGAACCAAAATAAGCTCGTCCAGATGACCAACTTATTATTTCGTCGTTACTAAGATAATTCATTATTGGCTTCTGAAGCTAATTTCAATAATAAAAATCCTGCCTCCACATTACTTCCTTCAGTTGCATAAACCTCCTCCACTACCCCATCTTCGACCGCTTCAATGGTGTTTTCCATTTTCATAGAAGATAAAATGACCAAACCTTCACCAGATTTTACTTTTTGCCCTGCTTTAACCAATACTTTAATTATCTGTGAGGGCATTGGGGCATCATAGCCTCCTGCCACCTTCGCTATTTCCTTTTCAGGAAAACGTTCTTTCTGAGACATCGAAATATTGCCTGTTCGTTCATTATGCACAAAATAATCGTTGCCATTTTGAGCTAATTGGAAAGTATATTGAATCCCATTAATTTCCGCTCTTACCTGTTGGGTATCTGCATTGATTAAAGCTACGCTATATGTTTCTTCACAAATATAAAATTCAAATTGTTGATTTCTTTTAGATTGATACCCTATCTTCCAATCGGTTTCTCCCATTACATATTCCTCGAATTGAGGTTCATAAAAATTATTGCGCCAACCTGACGGTATGGACCGCAACAATGTCCGACTATTTTCTCTTTGCTGCCAACCATGTAAAGTAGCAGCAATACCCGCCAATGCCTTATCATTAGGGTCTTTTATAGCAATACTAGCTAAATCAATTTTATTTTTGATAAAGTGGGTGTTGTATTTACCTGCTTGAAACTCGGCATTTTCTACCATATGGAGCAAAAAATCTTGGTTCGTCGTCATTCCTTGGCAAACCAAATGCTTTAGAACATACCGCATTTTTCGCATAACTGCCGCACGACTAGCATCATGCACAATAATCTTGGCAATCATCGGGTCATAAAAAACGGAGATTTTAGAGCCACTCCGTATGGCCGTTTCTACTCTCAATCCATCCACGGCAGGATATTCAAACCGTTCAATTGTCCCTGTTACTGGTAAAAAATCATTGCTAGCATCTTCGGCGTATAAGCGAGCTTCTAGGGCATATCCCTTTCCCTGAATGTCTTTTTGAGCAACGGATAGGGGCAAACCTTGAGCAGATTCTATTTGCATCTGCACTAAGTCTAATCCTGTCACTTCTTCCGTCACGGGATGTTCTACTTGTAAACGGGTATTTACTTCTAAAAAATAAAAGTCTCCGCTGTTGTCGTCATAAATAAACTCTACCGTTCCTGCATTATCATAAGCTAATGCCTTTGCGGCGTTAACCGCTGCATCCCCCATTTTGGTTCTCAATTTTTGGGACATAACGGGAGAAGGACTTTCTTCCAAGACCTTTTGATATCGTCTTTGAATCGAACATTCTCTTTCTAAAATGTGGATGGCATTGCCATGTTGGTCACCAAAAATCTGAAATTCAATATGCCGCCCAGAAGCAATGTATTTTTCGACAATCAATTCATCATCCCCAAAAGCACTTAACGATTCTCTTTTAGCCGCTTCTATCGCTTTTTCCACGCCTGCTGCCTCCTGCACAATCCGCATCCCTTTTCCACCACCACCAGCAGTTGCTTTTAACAAAACAGGAAACCCCATTTTAATTGCTTCTTTAGTCAATCGTTCGACACTTTGGTCTTTCCCTTGATAGCCCGGCACAACTGGCACTTTATGCTTTTTCATCAAAGTTTTTGCCTTGGACTTTGACCCCATTGCATCAATTGCCTTCGGGTTTGGTCCAATGAAAATCAGCCCTTCTTTAGCACAGCGTTTGGCAAAACTTACATTCTCCGATAAAAACCCATACCCAGGATGAATCGCATCTGCCCCTGTTTTTTTAGCCGTATTGATAATTTTATCTTGGTCTAAATAGGAAGCAGCAGGGGCACTATCGCCAATAAAAACCGCCATATCTGCCTGTTCGACAAACAAAGCATCTCTGTCTGCTTCGGAAAATACAGCGACGCTTTTGATGCCCATTTTTCGGCAGGTTCGGATGACTCGGGAGGCTATTTCTCCACGATTGGAGATTAAGATGGTGTTTATGTTTTTCATGTATTAATTCAAATATTTTTGGCTTGATTACTTTTATAATCAAGAATTAATTCTGATATTTTTATAATTGATTTTGCTGTTTTTTCATTTTTTTCAAATCCTATTTTTTCAATTCTCCAGTTACCTTTTTCTCTTTTAAAACCAATGGATTTTAATTTTAAAAAATCTTTAATCATCATCTTGTCTTTTGGTTTTCTTCCAACAATTTCTATTACCCAATAATTATTATTATTTCTTCTTAAGGGTCTAACATGTAAAGTTATTGTTCCATCATTAATTCCAAAATCGCAGTATAATGTCCTATCTTTCCACATTTTCCATACATTATTTTTGATAAGATGAATTTCTTCTAATACTTGAATTTTGCTTCCTAATTCTTCAAAATAGATTTCCCTAATGTTTTTAAATTCTTTATAAGACTTCTCTAACTTGTTGATAATTTCTTCGTTCTCAGCAAACCAATAATAATTTTCGTCTTCCATAATAGGCTTATTAATATTATCTAAAGTTGTAATGAAGTCCCATAAAAAAATAGTGTATTCTGTCCTTTTTTCAACCTTCAATTTCTTTTTTAAAATTTCAAAAAGGTCTCTATAATTTACTTCTAAAAAATTTGTTTTCTCTAATATTCCTTTCTCTTTATCATTTAGTGCTTTTGTAGTTAAGACAATTCCTAAGATTTGATTTTTTTTTGAAGCTTCTAATTGTCTTTCATATAAATCTAAACGATTATATAAACTTGCCTTAATTTTATTCTCTATTCCAATGATAAAATTTTCGCCTTCAACAATAATATCTAACCTCTTTTGTTCTTTAGTTGCAAACTCCCGATAAACATT
>CAYMSC010000678.1:0-2891 GCA_964392805.1 uncultured Saprospiraceae bacterium | reverse complement strand
CAGAAATCCTTAGAGAATCAGACTAAGAATTGATATTATTTACCTATCTAAAATCCGTGGTTAAATTCATTCGTGGTTAGAAAATTATTAACTACGGATGGATTTAACCACGGATTTTTACTAGTTTTTTATCTGATATATACTGGCTTTGCCAGGTTAAGGACACTGAAAAATCTAATCGTTCTGCGCCATAATGCTTCATTTTTTCTCCATGAAAATAAACATAAGTAGAGAAAGGATTAGGAATTGCATTTAGGGCCTTTATTCGTTGCACCAAATCTTTATTAATCACTGTGCAATGCTTTAAGCGAAATCTTGGGTCTGGCCGACGATATTCTTTTTGTAAACGCTCATACACTCGTAAAAAGTTTTCCAAAAAGGAAGCGTTGCTAAAGGTGGTAAGTGTCTTACAAAATGTCTGCGATTCATCGTTTTAGTTTTGATTAGCGGTAAAATCTCGATTAAAGAAAAGAAATATTAATAAGAGTTAGGAATTTTCTGGTATATATTTATGCTTCGGTACTTTACATCTTGGATATTTGCGGAACTCAAATCATGCTAAAATAGTATTTAAATTCTTAATGGAACGACGGTAGAAAAAAGGAATGACAAACAAGAGAAAGGGCGGGAATAATACGCTTACTACAATAAAAATTGATTCGGGCAAATTCATGGCTCTTGGAAAAGCAGCATATTTGGCTAAAATAATGGTCGATAAATACAAATAGCCCAAGCCTAGAAAGATAAATAACAAACGCCATTTTTCTGGAAAAAAATAGGCTAGCCCTACTAAAATGGGTAGTGCTAAAATCGTTATATACCCAATACCTATTTTGATTTTATCTAATAGAAAAGTGGCAGATGAATGAGAGAATATCCAAACATAGAATTGACTATCTGGCTGCGCATAAAAGGAAAAACTGGTCAGAAAAACAACCAATAAACTGAATATACCTAAGTTGAAATTACCTACGGATATACCCATAATCGTAAGAAAATAGGCAAATCCAATCATTCCAATAGCGGTTCTAAATCCAATAATAAATTCAAAAGGCTTTTTATAAAAAGGCGTTGGAATGGTATAATTGAGTTGATTTTTAAAATGAATCTTAGCCAATAATATTGCTACGAAAGTAAGCCCCGAAAGCACAAGCCATTCCTTTTTAAACCCTAAAAAAATTAAAAATGGAAAGACTAGTACTAGATTTTCTGCCATTCTGATTTTTGAATAATCTTGCACTGAAAAACAAGATTTTAAAAAATCTGTCCGTTTGGTCTCACTTAATAAACTCAACGGCGAAAGTGCCAAAAAAGCATAGATATAAGCCGCATATTCTGTTTTGGAAAAGAGATACAAAGAGCCAGCGACAAATAATATTACCCCTAATAGATAACCTAAAATTGGGTAGAGTCCAAAGGCCCGTAGATGCCGATTAAGTATTTTATATTGTAAGGTAAAATAGTATTTCATGGTAATGTAGGTAGTACATGCTTTAGCCTGTCGATTTCGGCGACCTTTAGGTCGACTTTGATTGGTATTTAAAGTCTAAAGACTTTTGAACTGGACTTGACCAGTTCCCAAAAGGCTTCATCAGTTCCTGTTTGAGTATGTGAAAAATCAACACTAGGGGAGGAGAAATTATTGCCAATTGCTAAATTAGGTAAGGCTAAATTGCCAACTATTCCTGTACCAAAGGTTTGGAGAAACCTTCTGCGGTTATTATTTTTCATTGGGTGAAGATAAGAAAATTTTGCCGTAGCTTGGGCATTCTTGCCCGAGCAAATCTAGTTTAAATCTATTCGAATAGGAATGTCCAAATTGTGGATATTATAGTTGCTTTTGCTTCTCTGCCACATAATAAAGACCCTTATCCAGTCCATATCGATAATCACTCATTATCGTTTTATTCGTGTAGGTATACGTTGTGCTTTTTAATTCTTTAATAGGCGCAATTTGTTCAATAATTAAATCCTTAGGAGGGTTTGATAAAAATTCGACGGCTTCATTATAGCGTAGGTGACAATTAGCAAAAGCATCTCTTAAATGTGGATTATTATTGTAAAAAATACTACCAAAATAATCTGCTAGACTTTGAGTGGTTTTCCGTTCCTTAGGCGCTGTTCGGACGACCAAAATACGTTTAGCACCTTGTTCGTAGGCCCATTTTGCGGGAAGTGGGTCACTCCAACCACCATCAAAATATTCTTTTCCTTTAATGGTATGTCGCCCTTTGGTGGCAAAAGGCAAGGTACTAGAGGCAATTAAAATATCCAGCCAATTTTGTTTATTAGGGCTAAGATAAACGGCCTTCCCCGTCTTTAAATTGGTAGCGACAAAATGTACGCTAGTTGTTTTCATGGTGGTCATTGCCGTATTCAAATCGAGCGGAACTTTTTTCTTAGCTACTTTTTTCAAATAATCAATATCCATATAGCCTTCTGCGCCAAATGTTCGCGTGAACTGCGTGAATTCTGTATCTTTTGCTAATAATTTTATGGCACTAACACATTGTCGATATTGTTTGCTTAGAAAATAGGAAGCAGCAACAGAACCACCAGATACGCCTAAGCAATTATCAAAATCGGTATAACCTGCGATTTGCAAGGCATCTAATACGCCTGATGTAAATCCAGTTTTAAAGCCACCACCTTCTACGATTAAACAGTTCATATTTTATGGGTTGAATGGAAGAAGGATTGGGCGTAGCCTTTATTTAACCAATTAAACTATCACTTAATTTGCTAACTACTTCTAATCCTGCATTATTTCCTATGTCTTTTTAGACATACTCTAATCAAAATTTTATAAAATTACTAAACAGCCACTATTTTTGAACTTAATTCTTTTTTGCGATTAATTTTTTAAAAAAATCGGCTACTTTAGTAGTACC
>CAYMSC010000677.1:0-2895 GCA_964392805.1 uncultured Saprospiraceae bacterium | reverse complement strand
AATAGAATAATAGGGAATATTGAAAGAGTGGCATATAAATGGAAAAACGGTTGGACTAGTGAAGGTGGGTGTTTGTTTGGAAACAAATATAGGTGGATGAAGTGTTTCTAAAAATCCTTTTTTGCTAGCCCAACCGATTTGAGGAACGTATTACAAATCAAATTAATACTTAAATATAAGGTTTTTATTACAAAATTCCCAATATTATTTTACATTACACTCATTTATCCTACTTATAATGGTTTTATTAGCAAAAAATCCACATTAAACATAATGTATTCGTCAATTTTGAGTGGTAAATTTTACATTCAAAATATTTATAAAAAAAATTCTGCTCCTTCTTGTCCAATCCTTGCATTATAAGGCTGTTCCGCTAAATACTTTTTAGCTAATTTTTCTAATTCTTTATCCGTGCGATTCGGGGCGTGGTGAAAAAATAATAATTGCTTCGCATTTGCTAATTTAGCAAATCGAATAGCATCAATAATCGTGCTATGTCCCCACCCTTTACGTTCCTGATATTCTTCATTTGAAAACTGAGCATCATGAATTAACAAATCTACATCTTTAGCAATGGTATAGCCCGAAGTCCATTCTGGCTCTTCCGCAAAATTACGTAGCCCTAAAGCAGGTTCATGGTCGGGAATGTAAGCAAAAGACACATTGCCATTCTCAATACGATAGCCTAAGGTTGGGCCGGGGTGGCAAACGTAATTGGCGTAAATATTTAATTTATCGATTTCAAAAAAACCATGCGTTACCTCATGAAAGATAACTTTAGCAGGCAAGTTTCTAATATTAACAGGAAAAAGCGGAGGAGATAAATAACGATTAAGGCGGTCAATTAAACTATGATTAAAACTAGCTGGTCCCCATATGTGGACTTCTTGCTCAGGGTTATAAAGCGGACTAAAAAAACCTAAGCCTAGAATATGGTCCATATGCAGATGAGTCAACAAAATATGTATCACCTTATGTGCTTTAACAACGGGGTCATTACCTAGCCTGCGAATCCCTGAACCCGCATCCAAGACGATAAAAGCATCTGATGTAGACACCGTCACACAAGACGTATTGCCACCATAAATCTGGGTCTCTGGTCCCGGTGAAGGAACAGACCCTCTAGTGCCCCATAATTTTACTTTCATGGTGATTCTTTTTCCCAAAAAATAGTCGCCGCACCAACAAAACGATTAGAACGTCCCATTAATGGAAAACTAGTTACGGATAAAAAATAACGTTCTCCTTTTGAATTTCTGACCCAAAATTCGCTCTGGGCTGGTTGGCAATAAATTAAAGTTTTTACTAATGGTAATTCGTTTCTAGGAATCCGTTTCCCTGCTGCTGTTTGAGGTTCAAATAACTTAAACCATTTTTCTACTGATAGCTCTCCTGTCTCTCTATATTTTCGATTGAGTAGGAATTCTGCTGGTTCATTAAAAAATATTAAAGTTCCTGTTGTGTCCGTAATGAATACAGGGATTGACAATGAATCGGCCAATTGTCGAGTTAATATTATTTCCAGTTCCTTGACTGCCATGTAGGAAATTTAGGGATTCCTTTTGACTTATCAAAATGATTTTTGTAGATTCAATAAATAAAAATTAAAACAATATATACACGTATGGGTAAAAAAAAGAAGGAGGACGATATGTCCCCCCCCAAAAAGAGTAATTAATTCGATGCTAAGATACAACAGAATGTACCTTTTTTCCTAATTGGAATCGACTTTTTTTAATTAATTACCACATTTAGGGTAGGCAATTTGCGCAAAATCCGTATTTATCGTATAAAAACTTTATAAAATTTTATATATCACCCCATTCATTGTCAATAATATCTTTAAAAAAACGAATACCATAGTAGTTCATTCAACTTATTTGTTTCTATTGATGTTTTGCTATCATGAATACATTAAAACTAATATACGTCTACGATGCCCACTGTTCTTGGTGTTTTGCTTTTAGTAAAGTGATTGCTGCCATTCAAGACAAATACAATAAGGAGTTTGATTATGAAGTGTTAAGTGGTGGGATGATTATTGGTGATAGAATTGGTCCAATTAAAGATGCCGCACCTCCAAATATTTTAGAAATCTATCAGCGAATTGAATCTTTTACAGGCACTGCTTTTGGTCCAGCTTATTTAAAAAAAGTAACGCAAGGAGATTCTTTGCGAAATTCGGAAATTCCAGCTATTGCACTAGCTGTTTTTAAAAGTTATCATCCAGATAAAGCACTCGCTTATGCCCACGCCCTTCAGCAAAAACTTTTTGTAGAAGCCCTAGAAATTGATGACGATGCCCTGTATCTGTCTTTAGCGACTGACTTTGGATTGGATGGAACAACTTTCCTACAACAAATGAAAATGGAGGAGTTTATGGATGCTGCTCGCTATGAGTTTGCTTTGGCTAAACAATTGCAAGTGACGGGCTATCCGCAGCTATTAGTGCAAACAGATGACACTCAATTCTATTTGGTGGCAAAGGGATATACTGATTTTGAAACTTTGGATGAGCGAATGCAGAAAGTTTTGGAGCAATTGGGGCAGGCGCAAGCTTAATTATAGGAGTAGTGCAAAAGCCTTTCCTCTCCCCTACTCCTAAAATTCAATTCGATAGCTCAATATAGGAATCAACGGTAGCTGGGTACCTTGCCGACGCACTATCTGACCTGTACTCGCTCGATAAAACTCTATTTGCCTAAATACATTTTCTCGATTGGTGACATTCTGCACATTCAAGCTTAAAGAATGTACTACTCGCTTTTTGTACCAACTATAATTTATACCTAAATCTGCTCTCCAATAAGTCGGTAAATGTCTTTTAAATCTATGGAATGCACACATCTTTTAAAATAATAGTATAAGCCTTTAGGTCTCGATATTATCGGAGGT
>CAYMSC010000676.1:0-2897 GCA_964392805.1 uncultured Saprospiraceae bacterium | reverse complement strand
AACCAAAATAAGCTCGTCCAGATGACCAACTTATTATTTCGTCGTTACTAAGACGATTTGATGGCTTGATTGTTAAATTGTTGTGTGCCAATGTTGTAGAATAACAATCAAATAATCTAGCCATCAAAATATTAAGCAAAAATTACATATGATAATAATTTAAAATCTAGGGCTTTTTATACAACCCCATCACTAAAAACCTATTTTATTTCTTCTAATTCTACGTAAAATACTAACTCTTCATTTGGGCCAATATTAGGTTGACTTCCTGTTGCGCCATATCCCAACTCACTAGGGATAAAAAGAACTGCTTTAGTACCTTCTGTAAATAACTGAAGGCCTTCGTCCCATCCTTTAATTACTTGGCCTCTGCCAACAGGAACCATATAGGCCGAACCTCTACCGAAAGAGTTGTCAAACATGTTTCCATCAGTTGTCATACCATAGTAATGAACACTAGCACTCCCACCATTTTCTATTTGTTTGCCTGTTCCTTTTTCAATAATATGATATTTTAATCCACTAGCAGTTGTTTGTAAATCAGCTAAAGTATTTGCTTTATATTGGCTTAAAATAGCTTGAGTTTTTTCACCAATCGCTGCTTCTCTTTTTTGGGCTGCTTCTATTTTTAATTGTTGAGCCGCTTTCTCTTTTTCAATTTCTTCTTTAGAAGTAATACTGGTTAAAACAACATCATAGTGGACAAATTTAGAAGTTTCAAAACCAGGTGGCTTTCTAGGAAAAGAATCAGTTGATTGTAAAACCGTTAAGCTATCTCCAACAGACATCAATGATAATGCCTCTATAATAGGAGAAATGGATTTAACTGGTTGGTCTTCCATTTGAGGAATTAATACTCTTGCTGGTCTTCCTTGCTCTCTTGTAGAGTTTACAACTATTGAATCATTACGAATATCAACGACAAAAACAGCTTCTTCACCCATTTGAGGTTTGGGCCCATCATTTTTGATATGATGTATGTAATCATAACCTGAGGGGGTAACAGAAACGGTAGGCTCCGATTGGCAGGCCCAAATTAAAGTTAAAGAAAATAGAAATAATAAATATCTCATTAAAAATTTTGTATAAGAGGCTTCGTATTAAGTTTCTACATAAAATAAAATATCCTAAATGATGCAGAATATGATAAACTAAGGCCCTAAATTAAAAAATCAAAATGGGAAAGAAAATTAATTTCCTTCCCATTTTGTTGAATTTGTTTACTTGTTAAAAAATGCGATATAATTAACAATGTCATCGCTAAGTAACGACGAAATAATAAGTTGGTCATCTGGACGAGCTTATTTTGGTTCTAGTTTTTCTTTAAAAGAGGGAGTATTGTTGATACTATGACCGATTTTAAAGTAAAAATAGGATCAAAAGAAGCCGTCCTAGATGTTCAAGTTATTGTTTTGCCGTTACTAATTATGAATTAAAGGAACTTATTTTTTCGTCGTCTCTAAAGCTGGTTTAGTGCTTCCTTATATTCGGGTAACACTTTTTTAAATTTGTTAATAGTTGAACGAAGCCCTTTAAAGGACGCTCCACCAGAGGCATTTTTATGACCTCCTCCTCTAAAATGTTTTTTTGCTATTTCTTGGACGGAGAAATCTCCTTTAGAGCGCAATGAAATTTTTACAATAGTGGGCTGTTCCGTAATAAAAGCAGCTAATTTGATTTCTTTCATCATCAATAAGTAATTGACGATACCTTCTGTATCTCCTCTTTGGATATCAAAATGCTCGTAATCTTCTTTTGTCAATGAGATAATACCCGTTTTGTATTCTGGTAAAATTTCCATGCAATTATTCAAACAATAGCCAAGCAATCGAAGATTTTTCTCAGGAAGACTATTAAATAATAAATTTTGCAATTTAGTATCGTCAACGCCCATATCTTTTAGACCAGCCACTACTCTAAATAATTTGGAAGAAGTACTATACTTGAATGAGCCCGTATCGGTCAAAATTCCTGAATATAAACACTCACCTAACGGGATAGTCACCTTCGATTGTTCATTCATGCCTACGATAAAGTCATAAACCATTTCACAGGTAGAACTTGCTGTAGTATCAGAGAAAGTAAAATCACAAAAATCATCAGGATGTAAATGGTGGTCAATCATTATTTTAGTCGTTTCGACTAAACCACCAATAACTTCACCCATTTTGTCAACTCGGTCTAATCCATTGTAGTCTAATACAAAAATAATATCTGCGTCATTTAATTTGACATTTGATGCTTCTGGCTCATTATCATGTATTAGAATATGTTCACTACCTTTCATCCATGCTACAAATTCAGGATAATCAGAGGGTAAGACTACCGTTGTATCATGACCGAATTGGTCTAAAAATAATTGAAGACCTAGGCTAGAACCCATAGCATCTCCATCAGGATTACGATGAGAAGTAATCACTATCTTCTTTGGTTCTAATAATAGTTCCTTGACTTTTTTTAACTGTTCTTTCATGGAAGCAACATTTTTCAAGTTGCGAAATTCCTACTTTTTAGGGACTTCAACAAGCAGATAGCTTTTTTTTTAATTTGAAATATTCGTTTTGTAGCATACAGAACCAATATTAGCCTTTAGAGCATGTTTAAATTTTCATGATTGAGCGAAAGTTAGCAAATTTTATTTTGTAGTAGGCAAAAAAAATTAGCATCCTTTTGGCTGGTCAAAATTTTTAACATGAGCTAAGAAATAAAGATTCGGATGAGCAAACATCGTTTGTGAACCGTTTACGGATGGGATGCTTCAGATAAAATTTGCCACTTGTAGCCAATTGATGGAATTTTAAACATGCTCTTAATTTAGTCTAAGTACTTGGGCATAAATAGATATAACTGATGTTACGCACAAGCACCAAAGGTGCGACATATATTAACATGGGGCG
>CAYMSC010000675.1:0-2898 GCA_964392805.1 uncultured Saprospiraceae bacterium | reverse complement strand
GATAATTAGGAAATCGCATCCGAACAAACCACTCTTTATAAATTTCTTCTGCCATTTTTTTTAGTAGGTGAATGCGTTGATTATTTTTATTGGAGAGCTTATCGTAGGAAGAAAGTATTGATGCAATTTTGTTTTGTATTTCGATTGGTGGTGTAGGAATCTTTATGGTTAATAATTTATCCATACTAAGATTCTCTCTTGCCGCTCCTTCAGAAATATTCTTCATATAGGTCTTAACCGTATCTAAATAATATTTGATAAAAGCAGTATTTGCTTTTTTCGGGTCAGCAACAAACCCTATAACACTATCTGGAAAGCAAGCATCAAAATCTAATATGGCAGATTCTCCTGTATTTGCCCCAACTATGGAAATACATAATGTACCTTTTTTCCAAAGTTTACTTTGAGCAAGTCCAAAATCACTATAAGTTTTTGAATGAGTGGTGATATAAAATTCAGCACCTGCTATATCACCAGTTTGTATAAATGGATGCTCTCCTCCATATAATCTTTCATCTCCTCTTGGTCTATGCCTAGATTTTCCTCGCCCAACAAACCCTAATTCTTTTAATGTTTTTAATTCCCAAGTCATAGAAAGAGTTCTTTGATATTTGATTCGATTAATGCTTCAATTTCATTAGATTCTTGCTTAAGTTTTTCTAATTTATCATTTAAATTCAATACTGCCGCTTTGAATTCTTCTTCAGATTTAAAATCATCTTCAATCTCTACCCCAACATACCGCCCTGCATTCAAAGAATAATCCTGTTCGTCAATCACCTCTTGAATATCCGCAATTTTACAAAGTCCTATCACATCCTGGTATTCACCCTCAGGAAAGCATTTTTGCAACCATTGAATATTATCCAAACTATCTTTAAAAGCTTGATGGGTATCTTCCAATAGCGAAATTGGTTGTAAAATATAATAATCAAACTCTCCTTTGACTTTTTTATAGGCTTTATCTTTTCCTACTTTTAGTTTTTTATCAAAAAAAGTAAGTAAAACTTCTAGGTCATTTTTGAGTTGATTGGACTGTTTAAGGGTTATTTCATAAGTTTCTGTCAGGTAAGCTAAAGTTTTAGCTAATTCTATTTGCCATTTAATAAATCGGCTATGTCCGCTGGTATTTTCGTATTTTTTCCATTCATTAATAAAATCGTCCATACCACCATAAGCTTTGCCTTGTTGTTCGTAAGTTTTGTCAATTAGGTCGGTGGCAGCTTGTAATTTATTATCTAAATCAAAAGTAGTCGCCAATTTCTTTTGGGAGATGGATAAATCTTCTTTTGCAGTTGCGTACCATGCTTTTAGGTCTTTGACAAATTCTGAAAAATTATACAGACAATGGTCTAAATTTTGTCCACAATTCAAATGCTGACCATTGGCAGTCACTCTACCTTTAATACGTTCAAAATATTGGTCAACTAATTGGACAAAGCGTTCTTTTTCTCCTCGATACAAACGGACAATCGTTGCCAGATTTTGCTGATGGTCTGCTGTCCATTCTCGATGCGCTCGGTCAATTTGCCGATAGGTATTTCGAGCATCCAAAAAGAGAATTTTATTGGCATTTTTCTTTTTCTTCCCCTTATCCAAAAACCATAAGGTAGCAGGTAGAGTTACTGTAAAAAACATATTGGAAGGCATAGCGACCATGACATCCACTATACCTGTATCCGCTATTTTTTGACGAATTGCTTTTTCTGAGTTCCTAGCATCTGAGGCAGAATTGGGCATGACAAACCCTGCTCGTCCATTAGGTTTTAAAGAAGTTGCAAAAAGCGAAATCCACAAATAATTGGCATCCGTAATCTTATCGTCTTTCTTCCCTTTATTCTTAGGTAAACCATAATTGTAAAACCGCTTATCATTCTTTACCGTCGATTCCTTTACAGATTTTACATTAAAAGGCGGATTCGCCATCACATAATCAAAATTTTCAAAACTATCATAAGGGTCAATTTCATAAGAATTACCCTCTGTAATTTCACCTCGAATATTATTTACCATTAAGTTCATCTTCGCCAATCGAACCGTTTCTCCCATAAACTCTTGTCCATAAACATAGATTTCATTCACATCTTTATTGGCTTCTCGAATAAACTTTGCGGATTGTACAAACATTCCACCCGACCCACAAGCAGGGTCATAAATCTTTCCAGAATAAGGTTCAATCACCTCTACAATAAATCGTACTACAGAAGTTGGTGTAAAAAATTGCCCACCCTTTTGCCCTTCTGCCATCGCGAATTTCCCCAAAAAATATTCGTAAATCAACCCAAACACATCACCTGATGCATGCTTAGGAATATCCGAAAAAGTCTTCAATAATCCAGGTAATATATCGTCCTTCTTTTTCTCTATTTCAAAATAAGCCTCCGCTGCCAATACCCCCTTAAATTTCTCATCTTGATATTTCTCAATGCCTAACATGGCATCCTTTAGTGCCATTGCCAAACTCTTCCCAGTCGGCAAATTGAGTAAATAATCGTACCGAGCATCATCAGGCAAATAGAACCCACATTTCTCAATCGCAATCGCAGCAATCGTTCGCTCCATCCGAGTGCCTTTGTCTTTTTGGTATTCTGCTAAAATGTCTGATTCGACTTGACTGTATTTATTGTCTGCAAAGCGTAGAAATATCAGCCCCAATACAGGCACCGCATAGTCAGATGCTTTGATACCACCATAGGCTCTCATCGAATTGGCGGAGTCCCAGAGTTTATTAGTTAAATCTTTTAGGTCTTTGTCGGTCATGTTGTTGTTTAGGTATTCTTTTTAGTGATTTTTTGGCATAAATGTACACAATTACATTCGACTTTTAAATAATCCTATTAAAACAACAAAAGCCCCGTAAAAAATTAATTTTACGAGGCTTTGCGGTCCGGACGGGAC